>JBIKHX010000063.1:0-8502 GCA_044361945.1 Polaromonas sp.
ACCTGGTGGTGGACCTGCTTTATTTTGTTGTCGATCCGCGCCTGCGCGTCGACCGCCCCTGAGGTTTCTCATGCGCAATTGGCTGGCCCGAATGGGCGACACAGACATAGGCTACAGCTTTCGCCACTCCCCCGTGGCGATGGCTGCGGCGCTGGTGGCTTTTACCTGTCTTTTTTGCGCCTTGTTCGCCAACGTGGTGGCGCCGCACAACCCGTTTGATTTAGCCACCCTGGAGCTGTCAGACGCACGGCTGCCGCCGGTGTGGCAAGAAGGCGGCAAGACAAGCTATCTGCTTGGAACCGATGACCAGGGGCGGGATATTTTGTCTGCGCTGATGTTTGGCGCGCGCATCTCGCTGCTGGTGGGTCTGGCTTCAGTTGTGCTGTCGGTGGCGCTGGGCGTGGGCCTGGGTTTGGTTGCGGGCTTTTTCGGCGGTGCCTTGGATGCCTTCATCATGCGTTTGTGCGATGTGATGCTTTCTTTCCCGGCGATTTTGGTGGCCTTGCTGATTGCCGGTGTGGGGCGGGCCATGTTTCCAAATGCCGATGAATCGCTGGCCTTTGGCGTGCTGATCATTTCTATTTCTCTGACTGGCTGGGTGCAGTATGCGCGCACGGTGCGCGGCTCCACCATGGTTGAGCGGGGCAAAGAATATGTGCAGGCGGCCAGGGTGACCGGGGTGGCACCTGTGCGCATCATGGCGCGACATGTGCTGCCCAATGTGTTGGGGCCGGTGCTGGTGCTGGCAACCATTCAGGTGGCCACGGCCATCCTCACAGAAGCCACCCTGTCCTTTCTGGGCGTGGGCTCGCCGCCAACGGCGCCGTCTCTGGGGACTTTGATCCGCGTTGGCAACGACTACCTTTTTTCGGGTGAGTGGTGGATCACTGTTTTTCCGGGCGCCATGCTGGTAGTGATTGCCCTGAGTGTTAATTTGCTGGGCGACTGGTTGCGCGATGCGCTCAACCCGCGTCTGCGCTAGTGGAGCCCCGAGACGGTATGAACAACAGCCTGCTGCAGGTAAAAAATCTGGTTGTCGAGTTTCCCGGCCGGCACGGCACACTGCGGGCGCTGGACGGTATTTCCTTTGACATCGCACCGGGTGAAATTCTGGGCGTGGTGGGTGAATCGGGCGCCGGCAAGTCGCTGACCGGCGCGGCCATCATCGGCTTGCTGGAGCCGCCCGGGCGGATCATCAGCGGAGAAATCTTGCTGGAAGGCCAGCGCATCGATAACTTGTCGTCTGATCAAATGCGGCCAATCCGCGGGCGCAAGATCGGGGCGATTTTTCAGGACCCGCTGACTTCGCTGAACCCGCTTTACAGTGTTGGCCGGCAGCTCACTGAAACCATTCTGGCGCATTTGCCGATGTCTGCCGCGCAGGCCAGGCGGCGCGCCATCGATTTGCTGCAGGACACCGGCATACCTGCCGCCGAGGAGCGCATTGACCACTTCCCGCACCAGTTCAGCGGCGGCATGCGTCAGCGGGTGGTGATTGCGCTGGCGCTGGCGGCAGAACCCCGCTTGATCGTGGCGGACGAACCGACCACCGCGCTGGACGTGTCCATCCAGGCGCAGATCATCAGCTTGCTTAAAAAACTCTGCCGCGAGCGCGGCGCGGCGGTGATGCTGATCACCCATGACATGGGCGTGATTGCCGAGACCTGTGACCGCGTCGCCGTCATGTACGCCGGCCGGGTGGCCGAGATCGGCAAGGTGCACGATGTCATCAACCACTCGGCGCACCCCTATACCGCCGGGCTGATGGCGGCCATACCCGATATCACCCAGGACCGTGAAAACCTCTTTCAGATTGACGGTACGATGCCGCGGCTGAACGCCATTCCGGCGGGCTGCGCCTTCAACCCGCGCTGCAAGCGCAGCATTGAAAAATGCCGGCAGCAACGCCCTGAACTCATGGACGCCGGCACCAGCCGGGCGGCCTGCTGGTTGCACGAAGGCCAGGCATGACGGCAGCGACACCCCTGATTCAGGTCAGCAACATCGCCAAGAGCTTTGACGTCTCGGCGCCCTGGCTCAACCGCGTGATAGAGCGCAAGCCGCGCCTGCTGCTGCACGCAGTTGACGGCGTCAGCTTTGAGATTGAAAAAGGCAAAACCCTGGCCCTGGTGGGGGAGTCGGGTTGCGGCAAGAGCACGGTGGCGCGCTTGCTGGTTGGTTTGTATTCACCCAGCCGGGGGGATGTGAAATTCGACGGGCAGGATGTTCACAAGGTGCTTGAGACGCCGCCCGGACGCGCGCTTCGCCGCCGCATCCAGATGATTTTTCAAGACCCCTACGCCAGTCTGAACCCGCGATGGACTGTCGAGAGCATTGTGGGCGAGCCGCTTTATGAGCATGGTCTGATCACCGAGCGGGTGGCCTTGCGCAGCCGGGTCGACGAGTTGCTGGAGTCGGTCGGCCTGAGTGCGCTGGACCGGCTCAAGTACCCGCACCAGTTCTCCGGGGGGCAGCGCCAGCGTATTTCGATTGCGCGTGCGCTGGCCAGCAAGCCGGAGTTTCTGGTGTGCGATGAGCCCACCTCTGCGCTGGATGTTTCGGTGCAGGCGCAGGTGCTCAACATCATGAAGGACCTGCAACGCCAGCGTGGCCTGACCTACCTGTTCATTTCGCACAATCTGGCGGTGGTTCGGCATGTCAGCGACCATGTGGGCGTGATGTACCTGGGCCGTCTGGTGGAGTTGGCCGACAAGCAAACCCTGTTTGCACAACCCCGCCACCCCTACACCCAGATGCTGCTGGACGCCATTCCCAAAATGCACGAAACCGGTCGGGCCCGCACCCCGGTGCAGGGCGAGGTGCCCAACCCGCTGAATCCTCCCAGCGGTTGCACCTTTCATCCGCGTTGCCCGCACGCCAATGAGCGTTGCCGCGCCGAGCGACCGGCGCTGCAATGGCTGGGGGGCGTGCGCATTGCCTGCCATGCCGTGGAAGAGGGGCGACTTTAAAGCGCAGTGGCTGGCCTCAATGATTTGTTGGCCACTTAATCTTGATGGCTTCATGTAGCACGCTCCTCTGAGGGTGAAAATTTACTTCTCACTCCTTTGGTACCGGGGGCGATCAGGATGGCAAAGACTGTGGCTGAGTCAATCAAATTTGATCAATCGCAGAATTGGTTTGGGGGGCTTCGCCCTCGTTATCTGAGATGGCAAATCTGTCGTTGGTTGTGATGTAAAAACTGGCGCCGAACCTGGCTACCGGACGGTAGGCTTTCAGATCGACTCGCCAGGCTTTGGTATCCACCAGCCCCTCTCTAGCCGCCAACCACTTGATGCGGCCAATGAACACATACCGGCTGGGGGTCTCGAGTTTCTCGTGAAGCACGCATTCAAATGCAATCGGTGCTTCTACAATTCTTGGCGGCTTTATCGTGTGAGATGGCGTTGAGCTTAAACCGACCGCAGACAGCTCACTCACATTCGATGGAAACGCCTTACCGCAAGCGTGCATTTTTTGCGCCATCGGTTCATCAGACATGTGCACCACAAATTCACCGTTGTGCAAAATATTCGCAGCCGTGTCTTTCAGTTGGCCATCTTGAAGTCGATTGATGCTGATCATCAAAATGGGTGGATCTTCTCCAATCATGTTGAACATGGAGAACGGCGCTGCATTGACCACGCCATTGGCCCCCAAACTTGTCACCAAAGCAATGGGCCTTGGAACAATAAGGCTCGCCATCAATTTATAACGTTCATAGCTGCTTATTTGATCGAAGTCGACTTCAGTCATAAATTACTTGGTGGGGTTTGTACAAAAATCGTAACTAAAAAAAGCAGCAGCCCCAACCGTAACCGATTGGGGCTGCTGCGCTGTAGGTGATGGCTGTTTAACTGACGCAGATTAAACAATCACCTCTACTTTTGCGCGCTTTGCAACGGCCGTCCAGGTGTTGATTTGAGACTGGATCAACTTGGTGAACTCATCACCGACGACGGGGGTTTTGCGTGGCAATGTTTGTACATCCTCCAGGCGCGCCATGATATCTGGTTTGGCCAAAATTTCAGGAATGAGTGCGGTAATTCGCTGCGCAATCGGTGCGGGTAAGTTCTTGGGCGCAGACAGGCCCAACCACTGCGAGCCGGTCAGCGAGTTGTAACCAAGTTCAGCAAATGTTGGAATATTAGGCAATGCCGGCAAGCGATTGGGCGTTGAAACGGCGAGTGCGCGCAATGAGCCTGCTTTGAGCTGATTGACATTGGTCGTCACCGGATCAAATACGCTGTCAATCTGGCCGCCCATTAAGTCCTGCATAGCCGGTGCACTGCCCTGGTAAGGCACATGATCATGTTCGTTGGCTTGGCCTTCAATTTTTAACAGTTCACCGTAAAGGTGGTTGGCAGAACCGATGCCAGAAGTGCCGTACCTCACTGGTTTGGTTTTGGCGGCGTTGATGTATTGCGCCAGTGTTTGGTAAGGCGACTGAGCCCGCACCAGCAACAACATGGGTGCCTCAACCAACATGCCCATGTGCGTGAAATCATTCACAGGATCAAAGGGCATGGATTTACGGGTTGCTGTTGCATATATATGGACAGACGCATGACTGACCAAAAGTGTGTATCCGTCAGCCGCTTGACGCGCTGCATATTCAGTGCCGACTAAACCGCCGGCGCCGGCTCTGTTTTCGACAACGACAGTTTGGGACAGTGCCTGGGACAAGTGCGGTGCCAAAAGCCTTGCCACCGTATCGACCAGCCCGCCAGGCGGGTATTGGCAAATGAGACGGATTGGGCCCCTGGTGGGCCAAGCAGCTTGGGCATGAACCCATGGTGCAGCAACCGCAGAAGCAGCAACAGCCAATAAATCGCGACGCTTCATGAAGACTCCTTGTATTGATTCTGTGTAAAAGTTAAGATGAAATCAGGTCTGAAAAACCTGAACAGTCACAGCACAAAACATGCCCGTCTTTTCCAATTTCTGACGCCTCAAAATGGTGATTGGAAAAACCAAAAAGCACCAAACTAGCGCCCAAACGCACCAAAATTAAATGCCAAAGCCAAGTCGCAGTCGTTTTCTAGTTGTCAATCCCAATACCAGTGCGCTGACCACTCGGCGACTGCAAGAAGTCTTGCTGGCTTTCTCGCCAGAGCATGTGCAATTGGACTTCACCACGGCATCTTTTGGTGCGAGCTACATAGCCTGCGAGGCAAGCCACTGCGTGGCATCCCATGCGTGTTTGGCCGCATGGGCCGAGCACCACAAAATAGCCCATCAGCCAATTGACGGCGTACTCATCGGCTGTTTTGGCGATCCAGGATTGTTTGCGCTTCGTGAAATTGCCGCTTATCCAGTGACGGGGCTGGCCGAGGCTTCATTTATTCAGGCGTCAGCGCTGGGGCCCTTTGCCATCGTGACTGGCGGGGAGCGCTGGAAGCCTATGCTTGAGCGTCTGGCCGTGAGCCTGGGCTTTGGCCATCAGTTAAAAAACATTGAAACCGTCACTGCCACAGGTGCAGAGCTTCAGGCCAATCCTGCAATGGCCATTGACTGTTTG
The DNA here is from genome assembly GCA_044361945.1 of Polaromonas sp. GTDB lineage: Bacteria > Pseudomonadota > Gammaproteobacteria > Burkholderiales > Burkholderiaceae_C > Polaromonas. Next base: position 5,519 of record JBIKHX010000063.1, read on the forward strand.
AAGAAAGCGTGTGAACAGGCCGCAAAGCCTGGTGTGAAATCCATCATCTTGGGTGGCGCCGGTTTGGCTGGCTATGCGCAACATATTCAAAAATTGATTTCACTGCCCCTCATTGACAGTGCTGGCGCCGGGCTTGAAGTTTTGATCCACAAAAAAGCGCCAATGCCACCTAGACAAAAACACGGCTCCTATGCGCAATGGACAGGCATGCCGGAATCCTTGAACGACCTGTCATGAAAATTTTGATGGCGGTGATCTTGCGCTCTGGTGGCTTGTCGATACCATGGCGCCTCATGACAAGCTCTACTTTTCGTGCTCTCTTTGTCCTGCTCATTGCTGGCTGCGCTGGCCTAAGCGCTTTGGCGCAGGACAAGTCCCCGGTCATCAATTCCGAAAAACACGCTTTCCGTGTGACAAGCTTGTTGACGGGGCTGGAGAACCCATGGGCCATGGCTTTTTTGCCGGACGGGCGGATGCTGATCACCGAACGGGCCGGGCGTTTGCGCCTGCTGGGGCCGGATTTCAAATTGGACCCCAAGCCGATTGAAGGTTTGCCAGAAGTTGTGGCGCAAGGCCAGGGTGGCTTGTTTGATGTGGTTTTGCATCCGCAGTACGCACAAAATGGCTGGATTTACTGGGCTTACAACGCGCCTGGACCGGGCGGCTGGGGCACGGCCTTGGCTCGCGGCAAGTTGCAAGGCCACCGCATGACTGAGGTGCGGGTGCTGTTCAGCATGCAGCCCAAAACGCGCTCAAGTCATCACTTCGGCGGGCGTATCGTGATTGACCCGGCTGGGATGCTGTACCTGACGCTTGGTGACCGGGGTGATCAGGCACGAGCCCAAAAACTGGACGACCACGCCGGCTCTGTCATTCGACTGCATGACGACGGGCGTGTACCGGCCAACAACCCCTACACAAGGCAAGCAGGGGCCTTGCACGAAAAATGGACGCTGGGCAACCGCAACATGCAAGGCGCTGCGTTGCACCCTATGACCGGCGAGCTATGGACCCACGAGCACGGACCGCAGGGCGGTGACGAGGTCAACGTGATGCGATCGGGTCTGAATTACGGCTGGCCTGTGATCACCTATGGGGTCAATTACGGCCTGGGTAGCAAAATTGGTGAAGGGCAGGCCAAACCTGGCATGGTGCAGCCTGTGCATGTTTGGGTTCCGTCGATTGCGCCATCCGGCATGGCTTTTGTGAGCGGTTCACAGTTTCCACAATGGCATGGCAACTTGCTGGTGGGTGCCTTGGCCGGACAAATGCTGGTACGCCTGACGCTGGATGGCGAGAAAGTCATCAAGGAAGAGCGATTACTGCAAGGCCGGGTAGGCCGCATTCGCGACGTGCGCATGGGGCCGGACGGTTTTGTGTACCTGTTGACAGACGATTCTCAAGGACGTTTGCTCAGACTGGAGCCAGTCAAGCCCTGACACGCGGGGGGTGAATAGATGTCACGCATTCGGGTGACAACCCGAGCGTAGATTTAAAACGCTGGCAATAAACGGGGCATGATGAATTGTCCTTCGCCCCATTGTTCTGTTTTTGTGAGCAGCCCGTTCGCTGCGTCGATGACGGTTCGGGTGACTTGATGGCCCGCCTCTTCAAGCGAAATTTCTCCTGTGATCAGGCCACTGAGGTTGACATCAATACCGTCTGACCAGAGCTTCACGGTGTGAGGATTGCCACAAAGTTTGAGCGTTGGCGCCAGCGGATTGCCGGAAGGGTTGAAAACGCCCATCGAAAATAGCGTGATCTGCGCGCCTGCGGCCACCATACCGGTCATGGAGCAAGGGCTGAAGAACGGTGTATCCATAAAGTAAAGCCCCGGCCCGGTAGGGGGCTGAGCGAAAGACAGGCAGCCTTCAAAATGCGAGTCACCGATCTTGCAAACCGCCCCCATCGTTTTTTCTACCAGGGTTGTCAGACCGGCTTCAATGTTTTCGGCAGTGGGGTTCACGCCACGGTAATGATCACCGTCTCCCGCCATGCGTTTTTCGGTGATGGCGATGCAGTTGATGATGGCCTGCGCTATTTCCGGCGACGCTGATTGGGCGCGCACCACCTCTTCTGCGCCAATGAATTCAGCGGTTTCAGAAACGATCACGCGGGCGCCGTGGGCAATGGCCTCGTCCACAAATCGGCCCACTGCGGGGTTTGAGCAGACTGCACTGGAAGCATCTGAGCCGCCGCACTCCAGCGCAAAGGTCAGTGCTGAAAAAGGGCAAGGTACTCTCACCTGCTCACGAATCTGCTGACTTAAGCGCTCGAGTGCCTGGCAAGCAAGTTGTATGGCGTTCTCCACGCCTGCGCCGTCCATCACCGCCAGCACTTCAACGGGCTTGCCGGAGAAAAGCTTTTGCCAAGTCTGTGCAGCTCGCCGGTCGTGGCACAGGACCAGAGCAGCACCGATGTTGGGATGGTCAACAAGTTGCGCTATCACCTTGTCCTGTAATTGCGCATCGGCAAGCTGCAGGCCTCTTTGAAATTCGCCTTTGATTTGCAATACGGGCTCGCCTTTGCCAGCTTCATGGCGCTGGGCTGCAAGTTCGGCGATGCGGTTACTCAGCGCAACGGTTGAAATGACCGCCAGATGGTTGCGCACGCCTACGCGGCCATCCATGCGGGCAAAACCCATGAAGCTTAGACCGCCACTCATGACTGGAGCAAGTGGCTTAGCAGCAGTTGTGGACATGAACATGCTCCCCGGCCCGTATGGTTGTTGTGGCTTTGCCGATGGCCACGCCATATTTGATGACAGAGTGCCCCTTTGCAATTTCTTGACGGGCCACTTTATGCCCGAAAGGAATCGACTCCACCAGCACGAGACCATCGCGTGTGACCTTCACATCGGTTTGAAAGTCCAACAAAGTGCTGACGTTGTCATCGGGATGAACGGTGAGGCTGATGCGGCTCATGCTGAATTTTGAAGGGTGAAAATCGCTGGGCAAGGCTTCAACTTACTTGTCAGGAAAAGC
>JBIKHX010000064.1:0-8418 GCA_044361945.1 Polaromonas sp.
GAAGGCCGGCTTCATCTTGGTGCCGTCACTCATTTCGGGGCTGTGCTGGCTGGACAGCACGACGGTGTCGATGCTGTGCGGCTTGCCGTCGACATAGCGCATGGTCACCTGGCTCTTGGCGTCCGGACGCAGGAAAGGCAGGCGGCCGTCCTTGCGCAACTGCGCCTGACGCTCGACCAGACGGTGTGCGTAGTAAATCGGCGCGGGCATGAGCTCGGTGGTCTCGCTGCAGGCGTAGCCGAACATCAGGCCCTGGTCACCGGCGCCGGTGTTCAGGTGGTCGTCAGACGCATGGTCTACGCCCTGGGCAATGTCATTGCTTTGCTTGTCATAAGCCACCAGCACCGCGCAGCCCTTGTAGTCAATGCCGTACTCGGTGTTGTCATAGCCGATGCGTTTGATGGTGTCGCGCGCCACCTGGATGTAATCGACATGCGCATTGGTGGTGATCTCGCCGGCCAGCACCACCAGGCCGGTGTTGCACAGGGTTTCTGCGGCCACGCGGGACTTGGGGTCCTGCTTGAAAATCGCGTCGAGGATCGCGTCAGAAATCTGGTCGGCGACCTTGTCGGGGTGGCCTTCGGATACGGACTCGGATGTGAAAAGGAAATCGTTCGCCATGTCAATGCACTCCATCAGGTTAGTCGGCGCGTTGCCGGCTTGGGATGCCTCGGCGAACGCTTTAGCAGATATATTTAACGTCGCCCTGCAAGTTGTTCTGTAACTCGGCGACGAGCAAATTATATGCCGGGCGCGGCAGTTTCGGCCACTTAAACTAGGCCACTTCCCAAAGAAGGCCGACGTGTGTCCCGGGCAGATGCCTGTAACCCGCTTGCCGACCACCATTGCCTGATGCTTTTGCTGTTTCGTTTTTTCTCAATCTGGCCCTTGCGCGCACTGCATGCGCTGGGCGCAGCCTTGGGCTGGACGGTCTGGGCGCTCAGCCCGCGTTACCGCGCCACTTTTCGCGCTAACGTGGCTCAGGCCGGGGTCACTTTCGAGCAGGCCCGCCCGGCCGTTGCCGAGGCCGGTCGTTTTGTCGCTGAGCTGCCCAAACTCTGGATGCGACCCCACGGCCAGTCCTGTCTGGGCAATGTCAAGGTCACGGGTCAGGCCCATGTGGAGGCGGCATTTGCCGCAGGACGCGGGGTGATTTTTTTCGGGCCACATGCCGGCAGTTTTGAGTTGGCGCCGCAGGTGCTGGCCGAACTGTATGGCCCGGTCACTGCTATATACCGGCCTGCACGCAAGCCCTGGCTGGCTCGGCTGACTCTGCTTAGCCGTCAACGCCCCGGCATGGTGGCGATTCCGGCCAGTCTGAGCGGCATCCGGCAAATGCACAAAGCGCTCAAAGCCAATGCCGCTGTGGCCCTTCTGACCGATCAGGTGCCGCCAGAGGGGCTGGGTGTCTGGGCACCATTTTTCGGTAAGTCCGCCTACACCATGACTTTGGCTGCGCGTTTGGCGCTGCAAAGTGGCGCCGCCTTGCTGCCGGTGCGTTTGTTGCGCTTGCCGCGCGGCGCAGGCTATGACATGGAGATTTTGCCGCCGCTGACCGGCTTGAACACCACCCCGCCGCCCGACTTGTTGCAGGCTGTAACGCTGCTCAACCAATGCATCGAGTCCTTGATACTGAGCCAGCCCGGGCATTACCTGTGGGCCTATGCGCGCTACAAGAAGCCAAGGCCTGCGCCAACCGCGCCGGCCAATACGGCGGACGCGTCGGCTAACGATGGCGGGGAGTCGACTTGAGCATGGGTCCGCTAGCGCTTTTAGCCCGCCTGGGCACGCATGCTGGTATTGTTTTTATGCGGCTGTTGGCGCCCTTGCCGCTGCCTTGGGTGCGCCGTCTGGGCGTCTGCCTGGGCTATGTTCTTTACGCTGTGGTGCTGCCGCGCCGGCGTGTGGTGCAGACCAATCTGGCGCTTTGTTTTCCGGCACTCAGTGCGGCTGAGCGCAGGGCGTTGGCGCGCCAGAGCTTTGTTTATTTTGCCCAGACCTGGCTGGACCGCAGCTGGCTCTGGCACGGACCGCGCGCCGTGCTGATGCAGCGTCTGCGCTTGTGCGGGGCGGTGCATGAGCTGGACGGCCTGGCGCCCACCATTGTGTTTTGCCCGCACTTTTATGGCTTGGATGCCGGCGTGACGGCGGTCAATATTCATGTGGACCGGGACCTGACCACGATTTACTCGCGCCAGAGCAACGCGCTCTTGGACAGCTGGATCAAAGCGGGACGGCAGCGTTTCGGGCGTTTGCGTTTGTTTTTGCGCAGCGAGGGCGTCAAAACCCACGTCAATGCGCTGCGGGCTGGTGAGCTGCTGTACTTGCTGCCCGACATGGATTTCGGCAGGGACAACACGGTGTTTGTGCCGTTTTTTGGCGTGCAGACCGCAACGCTGCCCTCGATTCCCCGCTTCGCCCGTTTAGGCCCCGCCAAAGTGGTGCCGGTGGTGCCCAGGCTCACTGCCGATGGCTACCAAGTCGAGGTGATGCCCGCCTGGGACAACTATCCGACCGACGATTTGTTGGCCGACACGGCTTTGGTCAACGCGCATTTAGAGCGCTTTATCCAGACCATGCCGGCGCAATACTACTGGGTGCACAAGCGTTTCAAGACCCGCCCCGAAGGCGAGCCGGCTGTGTATTGAACACGGCTCGCCGGTCGCAGTTTTTCCGGGCAGCTAGTCAGGCCGCTTGCATGGGGGCTGAGCCCTCCAGGCCTTCAGGATGGGCCCAGTGCCACAGGTGTTTAGCGACCTCGTCCACCCCTTTGCGTTTGAGGGCGGAAAAAAGTTTCACATCACCGCCGCCGGCTTGCAGACGCACGATGGACAGTACCTTGGCCGCTTCGGTTTTGTTGAGCTTGTCGGACTTGGTCAGCAAGACCAGAAACTTCAGGCCTTCAACCACCCTGGGGCGTACCACGTCGAGCAAAATTTCATCGAGCTCGGTCAGGCCCAGGCGCGGATCGCACAAAAGGACGATGCCCGTCAAGTTGCGGCGGGTTTGCAGGTAATTGGCCATCACCTGTTGCCAGCGGTATTTGGCGGCCTTGGGCACGGCCGCGTAGCCGTAGCCGGGCAAGTCGGCCAGCACGGCGTCGGTGATGCCTTGCTTGCCCAGTGAAAACAAGTTGATGCTCTGCGTGCGCCCGGGTGTTTTGGAGGCAAACGCCAGCCGGTGCTGCTGCGTCAAGGTGTTGATGCAGGTGGACTTGCCGGCATTGGAGCGGCCGACAAAAGCGATTTCAGGCACATCCAGCGGCGGCAGATGATGCAACTCGGGCGCGGTGGTCAGAAATTTGGCGGTATGCAGCCAGCCCATGGCTATTTTGTCCATGTCCGGCGCTAAAACCGCGGGAGAAGAAGGGGGGACTGGTGCGGTCATAGGGTGGATCTCGTTGAAGGGGCGCAAGCCGTAAGCAGGGCCCAAAAGCCCTGTGGCCCCTGAATCCAGACCGATTCCGGACTTCAGTCCGTATTGACAGGGCCAAGCCATTGTAAAATCAGATGTTGTTTGTTTTCTTGTGCTCCCTAATTTAAAACGCCCTGATATGAAGCTGCTTGTCACTTATTTCTTTGCCGCCCTGTTGTCTGCGACTGCTTTGTCGTCTCATGCTGCGGCGCCAGCTGCGCCGGCCAAGGCCGTCAAGCCTGACCTTGTGGCTGGCGAAGCCAAGTTCACAGCAGCGTGCGCAGCCTGCCACGGCGCTGACGGCAATTCCGGCACGCCGGTCAATCCGAAGTTGGCCCAACAGCATCCTGAATACCTGGTCAAACAGTTGCAGGAGTTCAAGGCGGGCATTCGTAAAAACGCCATCATGCAAGGTTTTGCTTCCCAGCTGAGCGATGCCGACATGAAGAACATCGCCTTTTGGGCCGCCTCCAAGAAAAGCAGCCCCGGCTTTGCCAAAGACAAAGAACTGGTCGCTCTTGGCGAGCGCATTTACCGCGGCGGCGTGGCCGACCGGCAGATTTCCGCCTGTGCCGGCTGCCACAGCCCCAATGGTGCCGGCAACCCCGTGCAATACCCTCGTTTGGGTGGCCAGCATGCTGACTACACCGCCGCCCAGCTGACCGGCTTTCGTGATGGCGTGCGCCAGAACAACTTGCAGATGACGCAAGTGGCCGCCAAGCTCAACGACCGTGAAATCCGCGCGCTGGCGGACTACATCGCCGGTCTGCGTTAAGTTTTCATGCGGGTAACAGGCGGGTCTTTCACAGAAAGACCCGCTTTTTTCATTGGCACGGCCCTCTCCCTCATATCGCGGCAATTGCGGGTCTGCAGGCTGATTTTTAGCTGATCGCACCAACTCTTTGCAATGACATGACTGTTTCCACACAAGGCATTGAGCTTGATTCAGACTCCCGCGTCTGGCGCAGCGTGGTGGAGCTGTTGTCGTCGATGCGGTTTTCAATTTCCCTGCTCACGCTGATCTGCATCGCATCAGTCATCGGCACGGTGCTCAAGCAGCAAGAGCCCTTTGCCAATTACGTCAACCAGTTCGGCCCCTTCTGGGCGCAGGTGTTCAGCCTGAGCAGCCTGAACACGGTTTACAGCGCCTGGTGGTTTTTACTGATCCTGGCTTTTCTGGTCTTGAGCACCAGCTTGTGCATCAGTCGCAATGCCCCCAAAATCCTGGCCGAGCTCAAGCACTACAAAGAAGACATCCGCGAGCAAAGCCTCAAGGCCTTTGGTCACCGCGCAGACAACAGTCTGGCCGAAATGCCTGAAGCCGCCGCCCGGCGCATTGGCCAGACGCTGGTGCAAGGCGGCTGGCGTGTCAAGCTTCAGCAGCGTGACACCGGCTGGATGGTGGCCGCTAAAAAAGGTGCCGCCAACAAGCTCGGCTACATTGCGGCGCACAGTGCGATTGTGTTGGTGTGCCTGGGCGGCCTGCTGGACGGCGATCTGATGGTGCGCGCGCAGATGTGGTTTAACGACAAAACTGTGTTTGCCGGCGGCGGCTTGATTGCCGACGTGCCCGACAAGCACCGCTTAAGCAGCGCTAACCCGACTTTCCGCGCCAATTTGCTGGTGGCAGAAGGCGCGCAGTCGAGCACGGCCATGCTCAATCAGCCCGGCGGCGTGCTTTTGCAGGAGCTGCCTTTTTCTATTGAGCTGAAAAAATTCGTGGTCGAGTATTACGCCACTGGCATGCCCAAACTGTTTGCCAGTGACATCGTGATACATGACAAAGAAAGCGGCCAAGAAATTCCGGCTCGCGTCGAGGTCAATCACCCGGTGCGCCACCGGGGCATTGAGATTTACCAGTCAAGCTTTGACGATGGCGGCTCCAGCGTCACGCTGCAAGCGGTCCCCATGAACGCCGCCACCAAGCCCTTTGAGATTCAAGGCAATATCGGTGGCTCCAGCAATTTGAGTAACGGCCCCGAAAAGCTCACCCTTGAATTCACCGCGCTGCGCGTGATCAATGTGGAAAACTTCGGTCAAAGCGGCAGCCAGGCCGGGGGTTCTGGCGCTGATGTGCGCAAGGTGGATCTGCGCCAGGCCATCGACGCCCGCCTGGGGGCGGCCAACAAGACCAGCACGCAAAAAGAGCTGCGCAATGTCGGGCCCAGCGTGAGCTACAAGCTGCGCGATGCCGCCGGCCAGGCCCGTGAATTCCAGAACTACATGCTGCCGGTGCGCATGGACGCCAACCCCGACAGCACGGCCGTCTTTTTGTTGGGCGTACGTGAAACGCCGGCTGATTCCTTCCAATTTTTGCGCGTGCCGGCGGATGCAGAAAGCAGCATGGCCACCTTCTTGGCCGCGCGTGCCGCGCTGGCCGATCCGCTCAAGCGCGACGAAGCAGTCAGGCGCTATGTGCGCCAGGCCATCGCCATCGACAGACCCGACCTCACAGCTCAGCTCACGGCGTCTGCCGCCCGGGCGCTGGCCTTGTTTGCGGGGGCGCAAAGCGTCCAGCCCGCGGCTGCCAGCCCGGCAGGGCCCGCTGCCAAACCGGTGGCCGGCTTGCAGGCGATTTCAGACTTCATGGAAATCAATGTGCCGCAAGACGAGCGCAACCGCGCCAGTGAAGTGCTGGTGCGCATACTCAATGGCGTGCTGTTCGAGCTGGTCGCTCAAACGCGCCAGGACGCCGGCCTAGCGCCTCTGGCGCGGGATGAAAAAGCGCAGAACTTCATGTCTCAGATGGTGCTCAGTTTGAGCGACGCGTTCCACTACCCTGCGCCCATGGCTTTTGAATTGACCGGTTTTTCGCAAGTGCAAGCCAGCGTTTTCCAGGTGACGCGTTCGCCGGGGCGTAACATCGTCTACTTGGGCTGCGCCCTCTTGATTCTGGGCATTTTTTCCATGCTTTATGTGCGCGAGCGACGGCTTTGGGTTTGGCTGACGGCTCCGCACTTGCAGGCAGAGCCCGCGGATTCAACTCAGCCTGCTTGTCATGCCACTATGGCGCTGTCGTCCAACCGCAAGACCATGGATGGCGATAAAGAGTTTGAAATGCTGAAATCCCGACTGTTACAGGAACGCTCATGACCACCCAAACCACCACCTTGCAAAACAGCGGCGGTCAGGATGCTTTTATTTTGCATGAGGGTTATTTTGTTCGTCGTAACGTGCTGGATTGGCTGTTCGCTGCGCTGGTATTGGCCGGTGGTGTGTTTGCTTTTGTGCGTTACCAGTCGGCCATGGATGGCTATGAACAAGCTATCTTGCTGGGCACGATACCGGCGGCCATCGCCATGGGCTGGTTCTGGCGGCCTTTGCGCGCCCTGATGCTGGTGGTGACGCTGGCCTCACTGCTGGGCATCTGGTCTTACCAGGGTGATCTGGCGAATGCCGAGCAGGTGTTCTGGCTCAAATATTTCTTGTCCAGTCAGTCCGCTATTTTGTGGATGAGCGTTTTGTTTTTCATGGGCACGCTGTTTTACTGGCTGGGCATGATCGCAGGCCAGGGTGAGGGTGGCCGCAGTGCCAGCTTCGAGTCGATGGGCTCGCGCATTGTCTGGGCCGCCATCGCCATGGCGCTGATTGGCACGATGGTGCGCTGGTACGAAGGTTATTTGATGGGCCCTGACGTCGGCCACATCCCGGTCAGCAATCTGTACGAGGTGTTCGTTTTGTTCAGTTGGATGACGGCGGCCTTTTATCTTTATTTTGAAGCGCAGTACAAGACCCGCTCGCTGGGCGCTTTTGTCATGCTGGTGGTCAGTGCCGCTGTTGGTTTTTTGCTTTGGTACACCGTTGTGCGCGAAGCCCACGAGATACAGCCCTTGGTGCCGGCGCTCAAGAGTTGGTGGATGAAGCTTCATGTACCGGCCAACTTCATTGGCTACGGCATGTTTGCCTTGGCTGCCATGGTGGCGCTGGCTTATCTGGTCAAGCAGCAGGCCGGTGAGAAACGCTGGTACAAGCTCACGCCGCTGTGGCTGCTGGGTGTGGTGATGTGTTTTGTGCCTATCGTCTTTCGCAAGTCATCGGCAGCCGCCGGCGGCAGCTATTGGCTCGGTTACCTGCTGGTGTCGGCGCTGGTCGCGGGCGGCATTTTGTGGGGACGCCAGCGTCTGGCTGAGCGCCTGCCCAGCTTTGAAGTGCTGGACGATGTGATGTACAAAGCCATTGCCGTGGGCTTTGCGTTTTTCACCGTCGCCACCGTGCTCGGTGCGCTGTGGGCTGCTGAAGCCTGGGGCGGCTACTGGAGCTGGGACCCGAAAGAAACCTGGGCGCTGATCGTCTGGCTCAACTATGCGGCCTGGCTGCACATGCGCCTGATGAAGGGCTTGCGTGGCACGGTCGCTGCCTGGTGGGCGCTGGTCGGGCTGGCGGTGACCACGTTTGCGTTTTTGGGCGTTAATATGTTTTTGTCCGGTCTGCACAGCTACGGTGAGCTGTAAGGCTAGCGGTATTTTCCGCACTGATGTTTGAAAGGGTCACCCATGTTGATCAAAACACTGAACAATGGTTTCACACATTCCGCTTCCAGCGAGATCACCACTGAGCGCCTGTACCGCGAAAGGCGCACCCTGATCAAGCTGATGGCTTCGGGTGCTGCTGGTGCTGCCATGGCCTCTTGGGCCGGCCGTGAGGCCATGGCACAAGAGCTGGCGCGGCCGGGTAAAAATCCGGCACTGCCGGGGCGCAAGTCACCGGTGGCCGGCGCGGTGACCATGGACAAGCTCACAGACTACAAAGACGCCAGCGGCTACAACAACTTCTATGAGTTCGGCACGGACAAAGCAGACCCGGCTAAAAATGCGGGCTCGCTGGTCACCAATCCGTGGACCGTAGAGGTCGAAGGCTTGGTTAAAAAACCAGCCAAATATGCGATCGAAGATTTGCTCAAGCTCAGTGCGCAGGAAGAGCGTATCTACCGCCTGCGCTGTGTTGAGGGTTGGTCTATGGTGATTCCTTGGGTGGGCTATTCGGTGGCTGAGCTGATCAAAAAAG
>JBIKHX010000065.1:0-8384 GCA_044361945.1 Polaromonas sp.
CACATGGCGCGACAGCTGGCGCGCGTGCCAGGCTAGATCACCTGCTTCATGGCGCATGAAGTAGCTCACATCGAGCGTGGCCCACAGTGCTTTTTGCGACTCAAAGGGTTCTGCATGCAGCGCCAGTAAAGACAAAGCTTCGCGTTTACGGGACTCTACTTCAGCCTGCGGGTCAGGTGCACGACCGCCCAGCATGCGCAGGGTGTAGCGGTACAGGTCTTCGAGCAGTTTGCCCTTCCAGGCGTTCCATACTTTGGGACTGGTTCCACGAATGTCGGCCACGGTCAGCAGGTACAAAGCCGTGAGGTAGCGTTCATTGCCGACGCGCTTGGCAAAGGCGGCAATCACTTCTGGATCGCTCAAGTCTTCTTTTTGCGCCATGCGGCTCATGAACAGGTGCTCCCGCACTAAAAATTCGATGAGTTGGGTATCTTCGGCAGCAATGCTGTGCTGGCTGCAAAAGGTTCGAACGTCCTTGCAGCCGAGCTCGGAGTGGTCACCGCCACGGCCCTTGGCGATGTCATGAAACAGCGCAGCGATGTAAAGAATCCAGGGCTTGTCCCAGCCGGCGGCCAGTTGCGAGCACATGGGGTATTCGTGTGAATGCTCGGCCATGAAAAACCGCCGCACGTTGCGCAGCACCATCAGGATGTGCTGGTCCACCGTGTAGACATGGAACAGGTCGTGCTGCATCTGCCCGACGATCTTGCGGAACACCCACAGGTAGCGGCCTAGCACGGAGGTCTGGTTCATCAGCCGCATGGCATGCGTGATGCCTTCCGGCTGCATGAGGATCTTGCGGAAGGTGTCGCGGTTGACCGGGTCACGCCGAAAGCCGGCGCCCATCACGCTGCGGGCGTTGTAAAGGGCGCGCAAGGTTTTTGCAGACAGTCCGTTGATGCCCACCGTGGTTTGGAAAAGTAAAAAAGTTTCCAAAATTGCATGGGGCTGTTGCACATACAACTCGTCACTGGCCACTTCAATGCGGCCGGCTTTTTCGAAAAATCGCCCGTTGATCGGACGCAGCGGTTGTGTGTTGGGGTTCAACCGCTCTTCAATATTGAGCAACAAAATCTGGTTGAGCTGGGTCACGGCTTTGGCGGCCCAGTAGTAGCGGCGCATCAGTGACTCGCTGGCACGGCGGGCCAGGCGCGAGCCATCCGGCGCCACACTGGCGTAGCCGAAGGACTCGGCCACAACAGTTTGCAGATCGAACACCAGCCGGTCTTCACGCCGGTCGGCCAACATGTGCAGGCGTGCCCGTATCAGGCTGAGCAATGCCTCGTTGGCCTTGATCTGCCTCACCTCAAAGGCTGTCGCCAGGCCGTTGCGAGCCAGCTCTTCCCAGGACTTGCCCAGACCGGCCGCCCGCGCCACCCACAACACGACTTGCAAGTCACGCAGGCCGCCGGGGGATTCTTTGCAGTTGGGCTCGAGCGCGTAGGGTGTGTCTTCAAACTTGTTGTGGCGCTGCCGCAGTTCCAGTGACTTGGCCACAAAAAAAGCCTTGGGGTCCATGGCTTTTTCAAGCCTGGTTTGCAGGCTGAGAAAATTGGGTTTGGAGCCCGCCAGCCAGCGCGCCTCGAGAACAGATGTCTGCACGGTCACGTCTTTGCTGGCCTCGTGCAGACATTCACTTTCTGTGCGAACGCTGGAGCCGATTTCTAAACCCGTGTCCCAGCAGCTGCCGATGAAGTTTTCGATGCACACTTTGAGGCTGGAATCGCCCAATGGCGCGTCGATCAGGGTGCCATCGGGCAGCAGCAACAGCACATCGACATCTGAATACGGAAATAACTCACCGCGACCGTAGCCACCGACGGCCACCAGGCTGCACGCTTGCGGAAAACCGGCGCGCATCCAGAGTTGTTGCAAAGTTTTGTCAGTGTGGCGCGCTAATGCTTGCAATCGCGAACGGATGCCTCGCGTGGAGGCACCGCTTTGCGCCAGCGATGCCAGCAGTTCGATTTTTCCGCTGCGGTATTGCTCACGCAACTGGGCCAGCTCTGCGGCTGACACTGGCGCCGTCGTTACAACGCTGAGGCTGGAAGCTTGCATGCGGCGGGGGCAGATTCAGGCGCTGGTCGGCTCTGCCGACCGGCTTTGGGCATGGGCTGCAACAAAAGCCGGAATCGCCGGACTTCCAGCGGATAGGGTCAGCACCTCGTAGCCCTGTTCAGTGACCAAAACGGTGTGTTCCCATTGGGCCGACAAGGAGTGGTCCCGGGTGACGATGCTCCAGCCGTCTTTTTCCGGGCCGTCTTTGATTTCCCGTTTGCCGGCGTTGACCATGGGCTCGATGGTGAAAGTCATGCCGGGCTTGAGCTCATCGAGCGTGCCGGGACGGCCATAGTGCAGCACTTGCGGCTCTTCGTGGAACTTTTGGCCGATGCCGTGGCCACAAAATTCACGCACGATCGAAAAGCCCTGCTTTTCGGTAAAGGTTTGGATGGCATGACCGATGTCGCCAAGGCGCACTCCCGGTTTGACGCGAATGATGCCTTGCCACATGGCTTCGTAGGTGATGTTGCACAGGCGTTTGGCCGCTATCGAGGCCTCGCCCACCAAATACATGCGGCTGGTGTCGCCGTGCCAGCCGTCTTTGATGACTGTCACGTCGATATTGACGATGTCGCCTTTTTTCAAGGCCTTGTCACTAGGGATGCCGTGGCAGACCTGGTGGTTGACCGATGTGCACAGCGACTTGGGGTAAGCGCCGTAGCCATGCGGCTGGTAACCCAGAGTGGCCGGAATGGTTTTTTGCACCTGCGTCATGTAGTCATGCGCCAGGCGGTCGATTTCGTTGGTGGTGATGCCCGGCTTGACGAAAGGGGTCAGGTAATCCAGCACCTCGGATGCCAGTTTGCCGGCCACGCGCATGCCTTCGATCCCGGCGGCGTCTTTGTAGGTAGTACTCATGGCCGTCATTATCCCACCTGGCTCATCGCTGCGTACGGCCTGGCCGGATCCCCCGTTTTGGCGGACATACGGGCTGATAAAATCAACTTTCTACGCGTAGCGCTGCCTGATTTTCATGGCTTGAGCGCCCCCCAACCCAGGATTCAGCAAGAGGCTGCTCCGACAACTACAAAGCCACTGCCACCGTGACCCTGCACTTGACCACTTTTGAGGGTGAACCCCGGGGTATCAACGCCCTTAGCGAATTTCGCGCCCGGCAACTGCTACCTAAACTGCAAGCGATTTCAGACAAGATCAGCGGTGTCAGTGCCCGTTTCGTGCATCTGGTGGCCACCGAAGCGCCACCCGACGACACACTGGAAGCCCAGTTGGAGGCGCTGCTCAATTACGGCGAGCCTTCACGCCAATGGCCGGCGAATCCGGCAAGTGCTACTTTTTTCATCGTCTCCCCCCGTCTTGGGACGGTTTCGCCCTGGGCTTCCAAGGCCACGGACATAGCCCACAGTTGCGGTTTAGCGGTCAAGCGCATTGAGCGCATCACCGAGTACGCGCTGCTGATCAAGCCCGGCTTGCTGGGGAAAACCTATCTGAGCCTGGAGCAACGCGCACAAATCAGTGACTTGCTGTACGACCGCATGACCGAAAGCATCATGACCGAGCGCGCGCAAGCTGCCGGCTTGTTTGCCGAACTCCGGGCAGCACCTCTGCAGGCCATTGATGTGTTGGGCGGCGGACGCCAGGCACTGGCTGCAGCCAATACGACTTTCGGTCTGGCGCTGGCCTATGATGAGTTGGACTACCTGGTGCAGGCTTTCACCGGCCTGCAGCGCAACCCGACCGATGTGGAATTGATGATGTTCGCGCAGGCTAACAGCGAGCATTGCCGGCACAAAATATTCAATGCCGAGTTCACCATTGACGGCGTGCTGCAGGACAAGAGCCTGTTCGGCATGATCCGCAACACTGAGCAGCTCCACCCGCAGCACACGGTGGTGGCTTACTCGGACAACGCCTCGGTGATGGAAGGCGGCAAGTTAGAGCGCTTTTTTGCCGCCTCTGACAAGAATTCTTCTCACCAGACCTACAGCGCCCGCGAGGCGGTGCTGACCCATGTGCTGATGAAGGTGGAGACCCACAACCACCCGACGGCAATTTCACCTTTTCCCGGTGCTTCAACCGGCGCGGGCGGCGAGATTCGCGACGAAGGCGCCACAGGCCGCGGCTCCAAGCCCAAGGCTGGCCTGACCGGGTTCACGGTATCGCGGCTGTTTGACACCTCTTTCGGCAAGCCAGGCCACATCGCCAGTGCCTTGCAGATCATGACCGAGGGCCCGCTGGGCGGCGCGGCCTTCAACAACGAATTCGGCCGGCCCAATCTGACCGGCTACTTCCGGGAGTACGAGCAAACAGTCGACGGTCAGCGCTGGGGTTACCACAAGCCCATCATGATCGCCGGCGGCCTGGGCACGATTGACGCCGCCTTGACAAAGAAAATCTTGTTTCCGGCTGGCACTTTGCTGATTCAACTGGGTGGTCCCGGTATGCGCATCGGCATGGGCGGCAGTGCCGCCAGCTCCATGGCCTCAGGCGCCAACGCCGCCGAACTCGACTTTGACTCGGTCCAACGCGGTAACCCAGAAATCGAGCGCCGCGCGCAAGAGGTCATCAACCAGTGCGCGCAACTGGGCGCTGCCAACCCGATCCTGGCGATTCACGACGTGGGCGCGGGCGGCTTGTCAAATGCTTTTCCTGAATTGGTGAACGACGCCGGCCGCGGTGCACGCTTTGATTTGCGCGCCGTACCGCTGGAAGAAAGCGGCCTGAGCCCCAAAGAAATCTGGAGCAACGAAAGCCAGGAGCGCTACGTCATGGCGATTGCGCCAGCGTCTTTGGCGCAATTTAAAGCTTTCTGCGAGCGCGAGCGCTGCCCGTTTGCAGTGATTGGCGTGGCGACTGAGGAGCGGGATCTGCTTGTGATGGATGGTGGCGCAGATTCTTCATCCAAGCCAGGCGCAGCGGCACCCGTCCATATGCCCATGAACGTGTTGCTGGGCAAGCCGCCCAAGATGCACCGCGACGTCAAGAGTCTGCCCAGGCCCGTCAAAGCGCTGGACCTGACCGGCGTGGACTTGCAGCAAAGCGTGATCAATGTGCTCAGCCACCCTACGGTGGCTTCCAAGCGTTTTCTGATCACCATCGGTGACCGCACCGTGGGGGGGCTCACGCACCGCGACCAGATGGTCGGCCCCTGGCAGGTGCCGGTCGCCGACTGCGCCGTGACGCTGGCCGACTACCAGGGCTTTGCCGGCGAGGCCATGAGCATGGGCGAGCGCACGCCGCTGGCCACGACCAACGCCGCTGCCTCGGCCCGCATGGCGGTGGCCGAGGCCATCACCAACTTGCTGGCCGCGCCTATCCAGCTGCCCCGCGTCAAGCTGTCGGCCAACTGGATGGCCGCTTGTGGTGAACCCGGCCAGGACGCCGCGCTGTACGAAGCCGTGAAAGCCGTGGGCATGGAACTGTGCCCGGCCTTGGGCGTGTCGATTCCGGTCGGCAAGGATTCGCTGTCCATGCGCACCGTCTGGACTGACGGTGCCGATGCTAAAAAAGTCACCTCGCCGGTCTCGCTGATCGTCAGCGCCTTTGCCACGCTGGCCGATGTGCGTGGCACGCTCACGCCGCAACTCAATGCCGAAGAAGCCGACAGCACGCTGATCCTGATTGACCTGGGCAAGGGCCAGTGCCGCATGGGCGGCTCCATCCTGGCGCAGACACTGGACAAAGGCGAGGGTGCGGTGCCCGACCTGGACGACCCGCAAGACCTGGTTCACCTGGTCAACGCCGTCAACGCGCTGCGTGCCAAAGGCGAGCTTCTGGCTTACCACGACCGCAGTGACGGCGGTCTGATGGCGGCGGCCTGCGAGATGGCCTTTGCCGGGCAGGTCGGCGTGTCGCTCAATATCGACATGCTGCTGGTCGAAGGTGACGGTATTTCCGACAGCCGCATGGACACCGGTGACAGCAAGAACTGGGCAAACCAGGTCAGCGCACGGCGCGACGAGCTCACGCTCAAGGCCCTGTTCAATGAAGAGCTGGGGGCCTTGATTCAGGTTCGCACGGCGTCTCGCAATGAAGTCATGCAGCTCTTGCGTGAGTACGGACTGGCCGCTTTCAGCCACTTTGTTGGCAAGACCCGGCCGCAGCATGCAGCGCTGGAAGTGGGCAAAGGCCACATCCAAGTGTGGCGCGACACCAAGGCCGTGTTCAGCGCCTCACTGCAAGACCTGCATCAGGTCTGGGACGCTGTCAGCTGGAAGATATGCCAGCAGCGCGACAACCCCGAAGGTGCTGACGCCGAGCATGCGGGCGTGGGCGATCCGCAAAACACCGGCTTGCACGTGTTGCTGCCCAAGACCTTCCCCCAAGCCTCTACTGGCGACGGAGCTCCCGCACTGGCCCTGTTCCGCCCGCGCGTGGCCATCCTGCGTGAGCAGGGTGTGAACTCTCATGTCGAGATGGCTTACGCCTTCACGCTGGCCGGCTTTGAAGCCTGCGACGTTCACATGACCGATTTGCAAAGCGGCCGCGCGCACTTGCAGGATTTCATTGGCGTGGTGGCTTGCGGCGGTTTCAGTTATGGCGACACGCTGGGTGCGGGCATAGGCTGGGCCCGATCGGTCATGTTCAACCCGGTGCTGGCCGAGCAGTTCAAAGTCTTTTTTGCCCGCACCGACACCTTCGCCCTGGGCGTTTGCAATGGCTGCCAGATGTTTGCCGAGCTTGCCAGCATCATCCCCGGCGCTGAAGCCTGGCCGCGCTTTACCACCAACTTGAGTGAGCGCTTTGAGGCGCGTCTGGGCCAGGTCGAAGTGCTGGATTCACCGAGCTTGTTCTTCAAGGGCATGGCGGGTGCGCGCCTGCCGATCGCGGTGGCGCATGGCGAGGGTTTTGCCAACTTCGTGCGCCGCGGTAACGCCGCCAAAGCCATTGCCGCCATGCGCTTTACCGACCATCTGGGCCAGCCTACCGAGGCCTACCCGGCCAATCCCAATGGCAGCCCCGGCGGCCTGACGGCCGTGACCACGGCAGACGGCCGCTTCACGGCCATGATGCCGCACCCCGAGCGGGTGTTTCGCAATGTGCAGATGAGCTGGACAGCCGGCGCGCCGGGCGATTTCAGCCCGTGGATGCAAATCTGGCGCAATGCGCGCAAGTGGGTCGGCTGACAAGCCGGCCTGTGCTCACCAGCGCGGCGGACGCTTGTCGATGAAGGCCTGCACACCCTCCAGCGCTGAAGCATCCATCATGTTGCAAGCCATGGTCTGCGCGGCGTCGTCATAGGCGGCTTGCATGCCGGTCTCTATCTGGCGGTAAAAAAGCTGTTTACCCATCTCAATGGGCAGCCGCGGTTTACTCAGGATGCTCGAGACCAGGGACTCGACGGCCTCGTCCAGTTGCGCCGGGTCAGCCACCCGGTTGATCAGGCCTTTGTTCAGTGCCTCTTGCGCATTGATGAAGTCGCCGGTAACCAGCATCTCAAAGGCGGCTTTGCGGGACAGGTTGCGCGACAGTGCCACGCTGGGGGTGGCGCAAAACAGGCCGAGGTTGACGCCACTGGTGGCAAAGCGCGCGTCGGATGCAGCGACCGCCAGGTCACACTGCGCCACCAGTTGGCAGCCGGCTGCCGTCGCCATGCCTTGCACTTTGGCGATCACAGGTACCGGCAGGCGCTGCAGGCTCATCATCATGCGGCCGCACTGAGCAAACAACTGCTGGTAGTAGCCGAGCGCGGGTTCGGAGCGCATTTCCTTGAGGTCATGGCCGGCGCAAAACGCCTGCCCGTTCGCTGCCATGACCAGCACGCGCAGAGCGGGCTCTTTGGCCAGTTGGTCCAGCTGTGTTTGCAGGGCGGTCAACAGCGCTTCATTGAGGGCGTTGAAGACCAGCGGCCGGTTCAGCGTGAGAGTGGTCACGCCGCGGGCGTCGTCGCTGCGCAGCAGCACGGTGTCAATTGGGGTTTTGGGCATGGGTATGACCTCAGGGCTTTGTTGGTGTTGAGTGTGTGGCAGCGGCGTCAGTGCGGGCGCGTTCGCGCAGTTGAAACTTTTGAATCTTGCCGGTGGACGTTTTGGGTATGTCCTCAAAGCGGATGTCTTTGGGCACTTTGTAGCCGGCCAGCCACTGCCGGCAGTGGGCCACCAGCTCGGCGGCGGTGACGCTGCTGGCAGCACGCCTCTCCACATAGGCCAGCGGCGTCTCGCCCCATTTAGCATCTGGCTTGGCCACCACGGCGCAGGCCAGCACCGCCGGGTGGCGGTACAGCGCGTCTTCTACTTCGAGCGAGCTGATGTTCTCGCCGCCCGAAATGATGATGTCCTTGCTGCGGTCCTTGATCTTGACGTAGCGGTCAGGCTCCATCACCGCCAGGTCACCGGTGTGAAACCAGCCCCCGTCAAAGGCGGCGG
>JBIKHX010000066.1:0-8371 GCA_044361945.1 Polaromonas sp.
CCCATTTGGCATCTGGCTTGGCCACCACGGCGCAGGCCAGCACCGCCGGGTGGCGGTACAGCGCGTCTTCGACTTCGAGCGAGCTGATGTTCTCGCCGCCCGAAATGATGATGTCCTTGCTGCGGTCCTTGATCTTGACGTAGCGGTCGGGTTCCATCACCGCCAGGTCACCGGTGTGGAACCAGCCCCCGTCAAAGGCGGCGGCTGTGGCGCCGGGGTTTTTCAGGTAGCCCTTCATCACGATGTTGCCCCTGAACATGATCTCGCCCATGGTCTGGCCGTCGGCGGGGCATTCGGCCATGCTGAGCGGGTCCATCACCGTCATGCCCTCCTGCAAGGGATAGCGCACGCCCTGGCGGCCGTTGAGCCGGGTCTGTTCGGCCAGGCTCTCGGCGGCCCAGGTGGCGCGCTGCACAGCCACCGCAGCCGGGCCGTAAACCTCGGTCAGGCCGTACACATGGGTAATGGCAAAACCGATGCCGGCCATGCCCTCGATCATGGCGGCCGGCGGTGCAGCCCCCGCCACCATACCGCGCACGCCCGGCGGAATGCCTACGCGCAGAGCCGGTGCAGCGTTGTAAATCAGGCTGTGCACGATGGGCGCGGCGCAGTAGTGGTCTACTGCGTGGTTACGCATCGCCTCCAGGATGGACTGGGCATCGGACTTGCGCAGGCACACATGCGTGCCCGCCAGCATGGCCACCGTCCACGGAAAGCACCAGCCGTTGCAGTGGAACATGGGCAAGGTCCACAGATAGCGCGGGAAATGCGGCATGGTCCAGGTGGCGGCATTGCTGACGGCGTTCAGGTACGCGCCGCGGTGGTGTGTGACCACACCCTTGGGGTCGCCAGTGGTGCCGCTGGTGTAGCTCACAGCAATCGCGTCCCATTCGTCTGCCGGCCCGTCGAGTCTGGTCAGCGGGTCGTGGCCGGCCAGCCAGGCTTCGTAGTCAAGGGCGCCAACGCGCTCGCCCGGGCCGGTGAATTCGCTGTCGCAGACGTCAATCACCAGCAGTGTTCGACCGTGCTGCTCGCGCAGCAGCTTCAGCGCCGGCGCGATCACGGGTGCGAACTCGCGGTCGGTGATCAGCACTTCAGATTCGCAGTGGTTCAGCTGCCAGGCCAGCAAGGCGGCGTCCAGCCGGGTGTTCAGGGTGTTGAGCACCGCACCGATTGCCGGCACCGCGTAGTGGGCCTCGACCATTTCAGGCGTGTTGGCCAGCATGGTGCTGACTGTCTGACCGCGCCCGATGCCGTGCGCCTTCAGCCCTGCGGCCAGGCGCGCGGAACGATCGCGGGTCTGTGCCCAGTTGTAGCAGCGCTGGCCGTGAATCACGGCGGGCAGATCGCCAAACACTTCGGCGGTGCGCTCGACAAAGCTGACGGGGGTCAGGGCCACAAAGTTGGCAGGGTTTTTGTCCAGTTGCTGGTCGTAAATAGTGCTCACTCAAAGTCTCCGTTGCGTGCCAGCGGCCTAAAGGGCAACGCGACTGGCTTTGGTCAAGGCTTGGTCCACATCCCAGAGGATATCGTCAATGTGTTCGAGCCCGACCGAGATGCGAACCATGTCGGGCCCGACGCCGGCGGCCACTTGCTGCTGCGCATCGAGCTGGCGGTGCGTGGTGCTGGCCGGGTGGCTGATCAGGGTGCGGGTGTCGCCGATGTTGACCAGATGGCTCATGAACTGCGCTGACTCGATGAACCGGATGCCCGCTTCCAGCCCGCCCTTCAGGCCGAAGGCCAGCAGGCCTGAAGCTCCGCGCATTTGCCGCATCAGCAGCGCATGCTGAGGGTGGTCGGGCAGGCCGGGGTAATTGACCCAGGCCACGCGCGGATCCGCTTGCAGAAAACGCGCCACGCCCAGGGCGTTGCTGCAGTGCCGCTCCATGCGCAGGGGCAAGGTCTCGACGCCTTGCAATATTTGCCAGGCGCTCATGGGGCTGAGCGTTGCGCCAAAGACGCGCAGGCTTTCCATACGGCAGCGCATGGTGAAAGCAAAGTCGCCAAAGGTCTCGTAAAACTTCACGCCGTGGTAGCCCGGCGAAGGCTGTGTCATGCCCGGAAACTTGCCGTTGTCCCAAGGGAAACGGCCGCTTTCAACCAGCACGCCACCCAGCGTGGTGCCGTGGCCGGCCAGGTACTTGGTGGCCGAATGCACCACCACGTCGGCACCCAACGCCAGCGGGTTGCACAAGAAGGGGCTGGGCACGGTGTTATCGATAACCATCGGCACACCGTGCGCATGAGCCACTTCGGCCACGGCGGCGATATCGAGCACCTGCAAGCTGGGGTTGCCCAGGCTTTCGGCAAACACGGCGCGGGTGTTGGGCTGCATGGCGGCGGCAAAGGCTTCGGGTCGGGCGGCATCGACAAAGGTGGTCTGAATGCCGAACTTGGCCAGGCTGACCGCCAGCATGGTGACCGAGCCGCCATAAAGCGTTCCTGCCGCCACCACGTGGTCACCGGTCTGCAACATCGTCATCAGCGCCATGGTCTCAGCCGCCATGCCGGATGCAGAAGCCACTGCGGCCCGCCCGCCCTCCAGCGCGGCCACACGCTCTTCAAAGGCCGCCACCGTGGGGTTGCTCAGCCTGGAGTAAACATTGCCGAAGGTCTGCAGGTTAAAAAGCGAAGCGGCATGCTCAGCGCTGTCAAACACAAAGCTGGTGGTTTGGTAGATCGGCAGGGCCCGGGCGCCGGTGGCGGCATCGGGAATCTGACCGGCATGGATGGCAAGAGTTTCAGGTTTGAATTGACGTTCAGACATGGCGGCGTGCTTTGCGTTGAACTTTAAAAACTAATGAGGTCGCCGGGCCGAAATGACGCCGGTGTTGACCCCGACCCAATTCAGGCCACCAAACAGCCGCGCGTGTTCTATCTTGACGCAGCGGTTGTGAACCGAGGCCAGGCCGGCCTGTTGAACCAGTTGGTCGGCTTCGAGGTTTTGCACGCCCAATTGTTGCCACAGGCACTTGACGCCTATGCGAATGGCTTCTTCGGCCAGCGGCAGCACGTCCTCCGTGCGGCGAAAAACATCAACCATGCCCACCGGCTGGGGTATATCGAGCAAGCTGGCATACACCGTTTCGCCCAGAATCTGCTGGCCGGTGGCGGCGTAGCGCGGATTGACCGGAATGATCTTGTAGCCGTGCGACTGCATGTACTTGGCGGCAAAAAAACTGGGCCGGTGCCACTCGGCCGACAAGCCGACCACGGCGATAGTCTGGCATTGCTGCAGCAAATCCCTGAGCGTGTTGTTGTCGTTGTGCATGGCTTGATCCTAGCGGTAAAGCGGCAGCCATCCCATTGTCGGGAACCCTGCCAGGGCCGTAGGCCCGGCGCTTTACAGATAGGTGCCGGCCAGCTGGAGCACCTCACCGCCGGTGCCGATCTTGAAACGCGCAATGCCGGCGCTGCGAGCCGTGTTGACGCCACCCATGTCCAAACTTCGTATGCCGCGCTGCTGCAGAGCCTCTATCGCCTGCCAGAGCAGCAGGTTATGGGCATTGAGTTGCCGGCCTTGTTCGTTGGACCAGCCGACCTGGTAGGTGGCCGCTTGGCCGTGCAGTAAAAACATCATCGCGGCCACACGTTCGCGCCCCAGGTCTGCCCGCATGGTGAGCACGGTTTTGTCGGGCTGCTTGCGCGACTGAATGTAGGCATCGAAAAAGGGCAAAGGCAAACCCGCAAAACCCCGTTGCTGGCGCTGCGCCTCTTCCTGGTCGAGCAGCCAGCGGTATTGGCCGGGGTTGCTGCCCATGCGCTGCACTTTGACTTCGCTGGCCTCCGCTGCCACCAGGCGGTTTCGCCATTTGGCGTCCAGTCCGGCCCGCAGGGCCTGGGGGCTTTGCTTTAAATCGAGCATCACGGTGGCATAGCCCGTCATGACGCGCCGCCAGGGCGACAGGCCAAGGCTGTCACTGCGGACTTCCTCGGGGGTGATCAGCACCATGCGCAAGCCCTTGAGCGGCAAGCTCTTGCGCAAGCGGACGTGAACATGGGCTTTGTCTTGGGCGCTCAGGTCTTGCAGCCACACCGGCCCTCTGGAGCACAGTGCCATGCTCAGCACAGAGCCCCAGCGGCGCAGGATGAATTGCGCCAGCGCCACTGGCTTGCCATTGTCTTCAATCATGGCCCGCAGCACGGTCACGCCGATCATTTGCATGCTGGCGCCATAGGCCCAGTCTTGCTGCAGGGGTGCACAGGCTTGCGTATGGGCCGCGTCCCACGTAGCGCTGTTCAGAGATTCCCACTGCACTTTCATCTTGCTTGGCTCGCTTTCATGCCGGTGGCTGCAGATCACTAGAATCCGGGGACGATGATGAAAAAGCTAAAAGCCCTTTTGCCAGGCCGCAAGACCGACGCTGTGATGGGTTACCGCATTGCCGAGCCACGCCCAACATTGCTGGCAGCCTGCTGGGCGCTGATCTACCTGGGTTTGCCTGTCCTGCTGCTGGGCATGCTGCTGGACTTGCTGGTGCAGCTGATCACAGGTTACTGCACCGGACTCTGGTGCTATATCTAGCCTGCTAGCCCGCGCTTTCAAGCGCGGGCCATCCACTTACTCCACCTTGGCTTTACCCAGCAAGTCGCGCTGGTAGCTGCCGCGTTTGTCTTGTTTCATCTGGTCCGCGATTTGCGGCTTCACTTCGTCAAATGCGGGCAGTTTGATGTCACGGACATCGTCCACGCGGATGATATGAAAACCAAACTGGGTTTTGACGGCTTTGTCAGTCAGCTGACCTTTTTTGAGCGCCAGCAGAGCGGCACTGAACTCAGGCACGTAGCTGCTCGGGTTAGCCCAGTCGAGATCGCCACCTTTAGCGCCTGAGCCGGTGTCTTTGGAACGCTTCTTGGCGATTTCGTCAAACTTGCCGCCTTTTTTCAAGCTGGCAATGATGGCTGCGGCATCGGCTTCTTTGTCGACCAGAATGTGGCGTGCCTTGATCTCTTTACCGCCATTGGCGGCTGCGAATTTGTCGTACTCGGCTTTGAGCAGCTCGTCGGTGACGGCGTTTTTGCTCTCAAAATCCTTGATCAGCTGGTTCGCCAGCACCGTCTGGCGAGCCAACTCCATTTGCGCCTTGAACT
Source organism: Polaromonas sp. (assembly GCA_044361945.1). GTDB lineage: Bacteria > Pseudomonadota > Gammaproteobacteria > Burkholderiales > Burkholderiaceae_C > Polaromonas. The sequence continues at coordinate 5,092 of JBIKHX010000066.1, forward strand.
CGTCTGAAGAAGACAGGCCCAGTTTGTCGGCCTCTTGGGTGAACACTTCCAGTGCGATCAGATGCTGGCGCATCTGTTCCTGGACTTCCGGTGTGATGGGGCGTCCGGTACTTTGGAACTGCAGTGACAAGGTGTCCATGCGGGCTTTAGGAACAGCTTTGCCATTGACGATGGCGATGTTCTGAGCCAGCGCTGCGCCCGCACCCAGGCTGAGCAGACTGACCAGAGCAGAGGCGATGAGAACTTGTTTTTTCATGGGAAATCCTTGGAATCGAAAAGATGGAATAAGTCGAAATATTGAACCGTGGTCGTATGAGCAGCTTGCAAGCCCGGCTTTTCAGCCAAAGTGTCAGGGTGGGTCGATGATCTCGATGGCCAGGGCATGCAGCCCCTGGTCAATGAAATTTTGCAGTGCATCATACACAAGCCGGTGGCGCGCAACGCGGCTCTTGCCATCAAACAGTGCACAGGCCACACGCACCCGAAAGTGCGTTCCTGCGCCCTCTGCATTGGCTCCCGCATGACCGGCGTGTGCGGCACTTTCGTCAATCACCTGCAGTGCCGTCGGTTGCAGCACGGTTTGCAGTCGCGCCTCAATGGCCGCGACAGTCGGCAAAGTAAATGATGCGCTCACGCAGCACCGTCTTTGTCGGTCATGTACTTGTTGAGGTAGATGGCTTGTACCGCCACAAAGGCGAACATCAAGCCCAGCCCGCCGAAAAGTTTGAAATTAACCCAGGCGCTGGTTGAAAAACTGTAGGCCACCCAGAGGTTGATAAAGCCCATGGCGGTGAAAAACGCAACCCAGCTCAGGTTCACCCGCATCCAGACCGCTTCAGGCAGGCGCATTTGAGTACCCATCAGACTTCGAATGCCGTTTTTCTTGAAAACCAATTGACCGATCAGCAAAGCGCCGCCCATCACCCAATAGAGCACGGTTGGTTTCCACTTGATGAAGCTTTCGCTGTGAAAGTAGATGGTTGCGCCGCCCAGCAAGGTGACCAGGCCCAGGCTGACCCAAAGCATCTTGTCGACTTTGCGCCCGCTGCCTTTGAGCCACACGATCTGCGCCATCGTGGCCAGAATCACCACCACAGTCGCCAGCAACACAGGTGCCTCTGCCGGCCCGACCACGCCGCCCGCCACCATGAAACCCAGCCACTCGGTGCCCAGTGTGGCCGCCCACTCGCGCTCGCCTTCGGCGTACTTGAACATGCCAAAGAAAAGGGCAATCGGTAAGAAGTCAAACAAAATTTTCATGGCTTAGATTATGAAGCGGGATTCGAGGGCGGAATTACTTGGGCTTGAAACCCAGCGAGGCCGAATTCATGCAGTAGCGCAGGCCGGTCGGTGCCGGGCCGTCGTCAAACACATGGCCCAAATGTGCGCCGCAGTCGGGGCAGTGCACTTCGACGCGTTGGCTGAACAGGGACCGGTCCACCTTGGTTTCGACAGCGCTGCTGTCCAGTGGTGCAAAGTAACTCGGCCAGCCTGAGCCGGATTCGTATTTGGTGGCTGCGTCAAACAGTGGTTTGTCGCAGCAGATGCAGGTGTAAATGCCGGCTGCCTTGTTGCCTTCGTATTTGCCGGTGAAAGCGCGCTCGGTAGATTCGTGTCGTGTGACTTCAAAGGCCTTGGCTTCAGCGCCTTTCTCAGCGAGCAGGGCAGCCCACTCGGCATCGGTTTTTTGAACTTTGTAGGTCATTGGGTTTTCTCAAAGGGGATGGTGAATTCAGGAACTGCAGCTGATCTCGATGCCGCTTGCCCAGTCCGGTGGAAAACCGGCCAGGGCTTGGTGGTCAGCCACGTCTTCATGCTCGTCAAAGGGCGACTGGAGCACAGTCAGGAGTTTGTTTACTTCGGCGTAGTCCCGTGCTTTGGCAGCGCGTATGGCTTGCTCGCCCAGGTGGTTGCGCAAGATGAACTTGGGGTTGGTAGAAAACATCAGGCGGGTGCTCGCTGCGTTGTCCTGCTGCTGCCGCCTCGCTGCGTAGCCGCTGGCCCAGGCGTCAAAAGCGGCCCGGTCCACAAACAGGTCCCGCACCGAGGCCAGGCCTTCGGGGCTGTCAAAGCGGCACAAGCGGCGCCAGAAAATCGTGTGGTCAATCTGATGGGTCGCCAACAGTTTGAGCGTTTTTTCAATCAAAGGCTTGTCATCGTTTTGTGCAGCGTCGTCGAGCAGGCCGAGCTTGGCGCGCATGCGCTTTTGCAGCGCCTCTGGAAAGACCGTCTTGTAGGACTCCAGTGCGGCCAGGGCGTCTTCTTGTTGCGGGATCAGCGGCAGCAGCGCCTGGCCCAGGCAAAACAGGTTCCAGTAGGCGATGTTGGGCTGCTTGTTGTAGGCGTAGCGGCCTTGGCTGTCGGAGTGGTTGCAGATGTGGTCGGGCTTGAAACCGTCCAGAAACTGGAAGGGCCCGTAGTCGATGGTCAGGCCCAGGATGCTCATGTTGTCGGTGTTCATGACGCCATGGCAAAAGCCCACCGCCTGCCATGCGGCCATGAGTTCTGCGGTGCGCTCGCTGACCGCTTGCAAAAAAGCGGCGTAGGGCTGTGCGGCATCGCGGCAGGCCGGGTAAAAGTGGCCAATGACAAAGTCGGCCAGGATCTTGAGCTGGGCGTGCTGGTTGGTGTGGCTGAAGTGCTCAAAGTGGCCAAAGCGGATGAAGCTGGGCGCGGTGCGCGTGACCACGGCGGCGGTTTCTATGTCTTCGCGAAGCACCTTGTCATCGGAGCCGCTCAGACACAGCGCCCGCGTACTCGGTATACCCAGCCCATGCATGGCTTCGGAGCACAAATACTCGCGGATAGAACTGCGCAAAACGGCCCGCCCGTCGCCCATGCGGGAATAGGGCGTGAGCCCGGCGCCCTTGAGTTGCAGCTCTACGCCGCCTTTCGGGGTTTGCAACTCACCCAGCAGGGTGGCGCGGCCGTCACCGAGTTGGCCGGCCCATTGGCCGAACTGGTGGCCGCTGTAAACGCTGGTCAAGGGCTGGCTGCCTGGCAAAGTCTGGTTGCCGGTGAAGGCTTGCAAGGCTTCATCCGAGGCCAACCAGGACTGGTCCAGCCCCAGTTCCCGAGCCAGGGCCGCATTCCGGCTGATCCAGTAAGGCTGTTTGAGGGGGTGCAGCTCTTGCGCTGTGGCAAAAACCGGCCCCAAGCTGGCAAAACGGTTGTTCCAGCTCATTGCTGCAAGGGCGGGCGGGTTGCTCTGGTCGGTGGCGGACAAGGTCATGCTTGTATTGTCTATGACAGCTTCAAGTCCTGTGCAAACTCGGGCATT
>JBIKHX010000067.1:0-8365 GCA_044361945.1 Polaromonas sp.
GAAGCATCCGCAAGCCTGATTCAAGGCAACTTTGCTGGAGTGCCTCGAACGCGGGCAATTCATTGATCAGCATATTCACAGTCTTTGTCAAAGGTCATAGGGTTGAAGGATTCAGCCCATGACTGTACGCCTCACAGTGCCGTTGAAGCTATGCGATAGGTCAACAAAAACGGATACTTAATGTGCAGAATGTTGTTTTCCGAATTCTGCAGACACTCACTTAATTGTCTTTGACTTCCCAGGGTGCAGTAGACAGCTTGGGTCTATTCGCAGCTTAGACGTGGTTATTTTTGCTGCTTCTACATTTGCTTCCACACCTCTGCAGATCATGTGTAACCTCTTGATTTAATTAAGGTTTTATTTCTTGAAGCTGCTCATAATCCTTTGGTCCCAGGTTCAAGTCCTGGTGGGCCCACCAATTTCACAGAATACATACTGGAGACATCCTTTACACCCTAAGTACGTCAAGGCTTGCGCGGTGAGGCTAGGATGGCCGCCCACAGCTTGGCTGGGGTGAATGGCATGTCGATAGGCGGCGCGCCCACTTGGCGCAATGCGTCAGTGACTGCGTTGGCCAAGGCCGGTAACGAGCCCGAGCAACCCGATTCACCGACGCCTTTGGATCCCAATAAGTTGAGCCCTGTGTGCACGGCATGGGTTTCGTGGTGAAAGTGGCGCACCAAACCGCCCGCACGCGGCATGGGGTAGTCCATGTAGGAGCCTGTCAACAGTTGGCCGGTTTCGCGGTCGTAAATGGCGTGCTCGCCAAAAGCTTGCCCCATGCCCTGCACCACCCCGCCTTGCACTTGGCCCAGCACCTGCTCAGGTGAGATGACCAGACCCACATCATCAACCGCCCAGTAGTGCGCCACCTCGGCCACGCCAGTGGCGATATGGATTTCGACCTCTGCGATGTGGCAGCCATTGGGGAAGGTCATCCCAGAGGTGGCTTCACCCACGGCATGTACTTGGGCCGCTTGAGCGCCCAAGCTGGTGATCCAGTCGGCAAAGCGCAAACGGCGTTTTGCGCCACCCACCTCTTGCCACTCACCTTTGACATGGGTGATGTCTGCTTCGACACATGTCCACAACGCCGCGATGGCGGGCTTGGCTTGGGTCATCAATTGTTGGCACAGGTTTTTGATCGCGCTGCCCGCGCCGTATAAGGTGCGCGAGCCGCCGGTGCCGTTGCCCACCAGACCTTGCGCGGGTTCGCCGGCGAGATAGCGCACGACACTCGTGGGCAGGCCGATTTCGTTTTCTACAATTTGTGCAAAGCTGGTTTCGTGGCCTTGGCCCGAGGCACCGGTCAGGGCATGCAGCGATAAAACACCTTGCGCGTCAAAGCTGCCACGCACTTGGTCTTTGGCCGCGCCGCCGGGGCCAGACGCCTCCAAGTAATAAGCTAACCCGCGCCCGAGCAAACAGCCGCGCTGTAAAGCATCGGCGCGGCGCTGGGCAAAACCTTCCGGTTCGCTTATGCCGATGGCGTGGTCCATCACCGCCTCAAACTTGCCGCTGTCGTACACCGTTTGGTTGGCGGTGGTGTAGGGAAAAGCTTGGGGCGATATGAAGTTTTTCCGCCGAATGGTCAGGCCGTCCAGCCCGTGTTGGTGCGCGGCTTGGTCGATCAAGCGGTCGATGGCATAAGCAATATCAGGCCGCCCTGCACCCCGGTAAGACGACACCGGCACGGTGTTGGTGAAGTAAATGTGGGACGACATGTGCAAGGCCGGCACTTGGTAGGCCCCCCCCATCGTGATGGACAGGTTGCGTGCCCCAATATGGGTGCTGAAGTAGACGTTGTAGGCACCGACATCGACCTGGTTTTCAAACCGCATGGCCAAGATATGGCCCTGCGCGTCCAGTGCAATGTGCCCGTGCAAGCGCAGTGCACGGCCGTGCCAATCGCTGACAAAAACTTCCGAGCGCGAGCCCACCCAACGCACCGGCTTTTTGAGTTCGCGCGTTGACAGCATTACCAAAAGGTGCTCGCTGTAGGCCGTGCTGCGCAGCCCAAACGAGCCTCCCACATCATGGGTGTGCACTTCCATGCTCTCGTGGGGCCAACGCGTGATTTGGGCTAAAAACCCCGCCATGCCACCCACCCCTTGGGTGGGGGTGTGGACGTGGGTCACGCCCTTGGTCTCGTCATGCCAGGCCCATACCGCACGCGGCTCCATGGGCGAGCCCACCAAGCGTTGACTCTCGATGGCGATGTCGCTGACAAAGTGGGCTTTGGCAAAGGCCGCATCCACCGCTGCGCGGTCGCCTGCCTCGAACTTGACTGATGTATTACCCGGCGCTTGGGGGTGCAACTGCACCGCGCCAGGCGCGGTGGCGTCTTCAAAGGTGACTACAACGTCCAATGTGTCGTAGTCGATCTGTGCCAGCTCGGCTGCGTCTTGCGCTTGCAGGGCCGTGTCGGCCACCACCCAGGCCACGGGTTGGCCCACGTACAAAACCTTGTCATGTGCCAACACCGGCATGTTGCACACTGTCTGCGGTTGTCCTTGCGGGTCTTTGACCTGCACTACATTGGGCAAGTCGGCAAAGCCCGCGGCTTGCACGTCTTGTGCGGTCAGCACCTTTCGCACACCTGTGGCGGTATGCACCGCGCTCATGTCCAAACGGGTGATGCGTGCATGTGCATGGGTCGAGCGAATCACATGGCCAAAGAGCATGCCCACCGCTTGTGCGTCGGCACTAAATTGACCGGTGCCCGTGATCAGGCGTTGGTCTTCCTTGCGTAGCAAAGCGTGTGGGGTGACGGCGTTCATGGCGCGTCCCCTTGCATGGCTTGGCTGGCTTGCTGCACCGCTCGGATGATGTTGACATATCCCGTACAGCGGCACAAGTTGCCCGACAAGCCCTCGGCAATTTCCGCCGGCGTTGGCTTGGGGTTGCGCCTCAGCAAGTCGACCGATGCCATCACCATGCCGGGTGTGCAAAAGCCGCATTGCAAACCATGGCACTGCGAAAACGCTTGCTGTACAGGGTGCAAGCCGTTGGCACCCAAGCCTTCGATGGTGGTAACCGTGCACCCATCGGCTTGCATCGCCAGCATGGTGCACGACTTGACCGCTTGGCCGTCCACATGCACGGTACAACAACCGCATTGCGAGGTGTCGCAACCCACATGGGTGCCAGTCATGCCAAAGGTGTCTCGCAACAAGTCGGCCAACAAAGTGCGCTCGGGCACATCGGCGTAGCGGGGTGTGCCATTGAGGGTGAGGGTGAGTTTCATGCGAGGGTATGGCGCTACTCAGCAGCGCGGTTTTGGATTGTCAAAAAGCTTGGCAGGCTTGCACCAGCATGAGCATGGCCAAGTGGGTGCGATAAGCCGCTGGCGCATGCACATCGTCAATCACGTCATCGCGCTGCAAGGCGGGCGTGGTCGTGCCCTTTGCCAAGGCTTGCTCGGCCTCTTGCCAACGAAACACGCCATTGGCAACGCCTGTGACGGACACCCGCCACCCACCATGATCTGCGCCCGCAGGAGGGTACTGCGCAACAAACACGCCAGCCATCGCATAACCCGATGCAGGGTGTTTGAATTTGGCGTAGGCACTGCGTAGTGGGGTGCGAAAGCGCACGCCAGTGATGATTTCATCGGGCTGCAAAGCGGTGGCAAACATACCCAGAAAAAAATCGTCGGCCGCAATGCTGCGTCGCTCAGTGTCGATCTCCGCTTGCAAGGCCAATGCGGCAGCGGGGTAATCTGCACTGGGGTCGTTGTTGGCCAACGAGCCGCCCAAGGTGCCGCGTGCACGCACCTGCGGGTCGCCAATCAACCCTGCCAGTTGCGCCAAGCCGGGCATGGCTTTTTGCAAGCCCACATGAGCGGCCACGTCTTGGTGGCGCGTGGCCGCACCCACCCACCAATGATCGGCTTGTTCACGCACACCGATCAGGTCAGGCAAGCGCGCCAAGTCAATCAGCTCGGTGGGCGCGATCAAGCGGTGCTTCATTGAAGGTAACAAAGTCATGCCTCCCGACAAAACCTTGGCCGCGTCATCGGCGCTCAATGCCGCTGCCGCCGAGGTCACCGATTCGGCGCGTTGATATTTGAATGAATACACCTGCAGTTACTCCATACAGCCGAGTCTCCGGTTCAGCCAGCAATTTACCCTAAATGTGGCGCATCGTGCACACTTTTGCGACGTACGCTCTCCAGCGCTCAAGCAGCCCTGCGTGGGTCACCCACATGCTTTATGACCAAACGTTAGACGTCATTGTGGTCGGCGGCTGCCAAGCCGGAGCCGAGCCCGCCTTGGCCACCGATGAGATGGACAATTTGCTGAGGGCGATATTGCATCGCGAGATGCAATGATTCCACGTTTGCTTGAATGCCACAGTAGAGCCTTTGTAACCTATTGATATAGGTAGAATTTAATTTATTGAAGTTGCTCATAATCCTTTGGTCCCAGGTTCAAGTTCTGGTGGGCCCACCAACAATCCAAAAACCACTGGTTCTGGCCAGTGTTTTTTTTTGACATCCATGGTTTTAGAACCTTTGCACATGATGTGATGACTGAAGTGCCCGCATCTTTTTCTAGCTTGAACTTTCAGCGTGTCTCATCACAGCGGGTGCTTTTGCTGGGCGCAACAGGCACCATCGGCAGAGCCACTGCGCGTTCACTGCTCAAGCGCGGCCATCAAGTCGTGTGTCTCGTGCGGCCGCGCCAAGGCAAAAATGGCCTGGACCCTGCTACGTCTGCCCTACTGGCCGGCGCAACCATCCGTTGGGGCGATGCCTGCGACCCCCAATCTTTGCGTGATGTCGGTTTTGCGGGTGAAAAATTTGATGCAGTTGTCTCTTGCATGGCCTCAAGAACCGGCACGCCGAAAGACGCTTGGCGAGTCGACCACCAGGCGCATATGGATGCCCTGGAAGCGGCCAAGCTGGCGGGGGTGCGTCATTTTGTCCAGCTCTCGGCCATCTGTGTGCAAAAACCCTTGCTGGGTTTTCAGCATGCCAAACTGGCTTTTGAAAAAGCCCTGATGGACTCCGGGTTGGTCTACTCCATCGTGCGGCCCACTGCATTTTTTAAATCATTGTCAGGTCAGTTGCAAAGGGTTAAAGATGGCAAACCTTTTTTGCTGTTTGGCGACGGCAAGCTCACCGCTTGCAAACCCATCAGCGATGAGGACCTGGGTGATTTTCTGGCAGGTTGTTTGGATGACGAGAGCTGGTATAAGCGCATCTTGCCAATAGGCGGCCCTGGCCCGGCCATCACACCGCGGCAGCAGGGCGAGCATCTGTTTGCGCTCATGGGCAAGCCGGCCCGTTTCAAGAGCGTGCCCGTGAGTCTGCTGGACGTCATCATCACGTTCTTGAGCTGGATTGGCAAAGTCGTGCCTGGCGCTGCTGACAAGGCGGAACTGGCCCGTATCGGGCGCTATTACGCCACGGAGTCCATGCTTTTGTGGGATGCCACTGCCCAATGCTACGACGCTGAGGCCACACCATCGCATGGCACGAAAACGCTGTTTGATGCTTACGAGCGCTGGGTCAAGGGTGAAGGCGTTCCAGACAGAGGCGATCACGCCGTCTTTTAGTCAGCCGGCCGCTGAGTTCCTTCAAGCGGATTGCCAAGCTTAGCCGGCTTTGAAGGGCTTGCCATTGATCATGAGGAGTGACTCTTTGGTTTTTTTAAAGCCACTCAATGATCATTTTGAGGCACTCCGGGTCACCAAAGGCGATCTCGTAAGCACGTTGCGCATGCTCTGCTTTTTCGGTGTGTGTGATGAGACCTTCGAGCGGAAGGCTGCCGTCATGAAACATGGCCACCACAGCATCCAGGTCATGTTTTTTCCATTGCGCTGCAACTCGGATACTGGCTTCGCGCATGAAGGCAGGGGCATAGGCAAAAGACAAATCCTGTTTGTAAAAGCCTGCCAGTACGACCTCACCACCGGCTGCCATTTTGGGAATGACACGGTTCAAAATACCGGCGTCGCCACTGACGTCGCAAATGCAGCGGTAGTCTTTGCGCACATCTTGATCGGGGTGAATGACCTCATAGCCCAAAGCGCCCTTTTGGCGAATGGTCTGCGTTTCCCACACCACAGGTGCCGGTTTGCCTGCGGCAATCACCATGCGCGCCAACAGACGGCCCATGATGCCGTGACCGATGATCAAGTCGGGGTAGGCTAGGGGCAAATTATCCCGGCCCACCGTGAATACATGATGTGCCGTGGCAGCCAGGGCCAGCAGCACGCCCTTAGCACCCAAACCCGGGTCCAGTTTGACGGCCCGCTCATGCGGCACCACCAGGCAAGCGCCAGAGCCGCCGAATATGTTTTGCACGCCTTGGAATGCGTAAGATCCCGGTAAAAAAACCGAGTCACCTACCGCCCAGCCAGTGACTTCTGCACCCATCTTGGCGATAGTGCCCACTGTTTCATAACCAGGCACCAGGGGGTAGGACAGGCCGGGGAAGGGCGGCATAGTGCCCTCCCAGAGCAAGCGCTCTGTGCCGGTGCTGATGCCACTGAAAGCAACAGAGATTTCTAAATCACGGGGGCCCATGGGGGCGAGTTCGAGTTCACGAACAGACAGTGATTTGGGGGCTTCAAAAACAATGGCTTTGGCTTTCATCCTGCTTATTTTGACTCATTCAGACAGAGCCCGTCAAAGTTGCAAACCTGTCTAAAGCCATGCACACGATACGCAGCAATTCATCTTTTTCCAGTGCGAAGTGCCACCATCCAGCTCAAAGGATGTATGCATAATGAAAAAGAATTTGAGGTTTGTAAGTCTTCTATGCGTCTAATTAAATCAATGAGTCTGAGTGCCATCTTGTTAATCAGTACAGTTTTGCTAGCGCTCGCTGCCTATGTTTTGTGGGAGCCTGATTTGGGCTTTGCCGAGCTTCAAAAGCGTTACAGCTCGACGTCAAACAATATGGTGAACGTCGACGGAATGCGTATTCACTACAAGGACTCCGGCCCTCAAGATGCCCCGGTTCTTTTGTTCTTGCATGGCTTTGGCTCGAGCCTGCAAACCTGGGATGTCTGGGCCGGATCATTGGAGCAAAAGTACCGTGTCATCCGGCTTGATTTGCCTGGCTTTGGCTTGACAGGCCCTAGCCCCTCGAATGATTATTCAGAGCTCAATGACGTCAACACATTGACGCAGTTTGTCGACAAGCTGGGCGTCTCAGAATTGTCCGTCATCGGCCACTCGATGGGCGGAAAAATAGCCTGGACTTTTGCTGCTGCACACCCTGACCGGGTGAAGGCCTTGGTGTTGATGGCGCCGGATGGATTTCCGCAGCCTGAAGCCATCGGCACCAAACCCTACGCCATGCCGGCCATCATGGGCGTGATGAAGTATTGCCTGCCCAGCTACGCTGTTCGCAAATCCATCGAGCCGGCTTTTGCAGATGCGAGTGCGCTGGATGACAAGATGGTCAGTCGCTACCACGACATGCTCAGAGCGCCAGGCGTCAGGGCGGCTATTTTGGAAAGAGGCCATCAAACCATTTACACAGACCCGGTGCCCCGCTTGAAAAAAATCAAGGCGCCCACTTTGCTTCTGTGGGGCGAGGAGGACAAAATGATTCCCAGCAGCAATGCGACAAGCTATGCGGGGGTTCTGGCCCAGTCTAAAACCGTGTTCATTCCCAAGCTGGGGCATCTGCTGCATGAAGAGCAGGCAGACATCGGTCTGGCTCAGCTTGTCGAGTTTTTAGACGCCAGGCTACTCAACGCCAAATAGCCCTTCCGGTCCGGGCTTCGGTACAAAGCTCTGGCTCAGCCTTTTTTGGCGTAGGCCGAGCACCATGCTTTGGCGGCAACTTGCTTGCCGGGAAACAGCGGGCATCCCCCCGCAGTGGAGTTCGCAGCGCCTTGGTACAAGATGCAATTGCTGCAAATTTGTCCGACCTCGTACCTAGGTTGCTGTTTCCTGTCAATTTTGCTGGTGTCCACTTTGTAGCCCAGAGTTTTGGCCGGGGCATCGCTTTCAAGCAGCATGGTTTGCGCCTGGGCGCTCAAAACACTCAATGTTGCACAAGAGGCGGCAACTGTTTTCACCATGAGAACACGGCGTGTGATGGAGGCCTTGAAAGTCATTTTTTCCCTTGTTGCGAGGATATTCATTGGCTGATGCAAGGCAGCCCCCCGTGGGGGTACCTTGGCGCACATGGCGCTTCTCCGAGTTTGAATTATCAGGAACTAATGTATCAAAAGGCACTGCGTACCCATGGCTTTTACGAGCCCTGCCTGCGGCTCAGGGCCGCTGTGGCGGACGCGCCGACCGCTGGTGTCAACCCATATTGACATTGTTTTGTGTGGTGATATATTGACACTTAGGTCTGTCATTTTTGCTTGACGGATTCCTCAAAAAGGGGGTGTT
>JBIKHX010000068.1:0-8324 GCA_044361945.1 Polaromonas sp.
TGCCCCTTCTATCTTGTCGGCCGACTTTGCCCGGCTGGGTGAAGAAGTCAAAAATGTCATCGCCGCCGGCGCCGACTGGATTCACTTTGACGTGATGGACAACCACTACGTGCCCAACCTGACTTTCGGCCCCATGATCTGCAGCGCGCTCAAGCCGCATGCCGTCACCGCAGACGGCCGGCCTGTGCCAATCGATGTGCACCTGATGGTGCAGCCGGTCGATGCCCTGGCCGCGGCCTTTGCCGATGCGGGAGCCGACTACATCAGCTTTCACCCCGATGCCAGCGGCCATGTGCACCGTAGCGTGCAGGCCATCAAGGCCAAGGGTTGTAAAGCCGGCCTGGCCTTCAACCCGGCTGAGCCGCTGGATGTGCTGGATTGGGTGATCGACGACATCGACTTGATATTGATCATGAGCGTCAACCCGGGCTTTGGCGGCCAGAGTTTCATTGACTCGGCGCTGCACAAAATTGAACAGGCGCGCAAGCGTATCGACGCCTCGGGCAGGGACATCCGGCTTGAAGTCGATGGCGGTATCAAGACCGACAACATCGCCCGCGTGGCGGCCGCCGGCGCAGACAGCTTTGTGGCCGGCAGCGCCATTTTCGGCAAGCCCGACTACAAGCCGGTGATCGATGCCATGCGCGTCGAGTTGGCCCGTTGAGCTTGCCCCTGCCAATGCCCTTGTCGCTGCCCGATCTGCGTGGCGTGATCGTCGATCTCGACGGCACCATGGTCGACACGCTGGGCGACTTCGAGGCGGCTCTTAACCGCATGCTGGCCGAGCTGGATTTGCCCCCGGTGAGCCGTGCCCTTGTGGAGCGCACGGTGGGCAAGGGCTCCGAGCACCTGATCCGCTCTGTGTTGGAGCACCAGCTGGCCTTGCCCGGAGTTCATACCCAAGGTCAGCCTGGCTACGGCCGCGCCAATGAGCTCATGGCCCCCGCCTGGCGCATCTACCAACGCCATTACCTGGAGATTAACGGCGCTTTTTCCGATGTCTACCCCGGCGTGCTCGCCGCTTTGCAGCAATGGCAGGAAAGCGGCTTACAACTGGCCTGCCTGACCAACAAACCTCTTGACTTTGCGCGGCCCCTGCTCAAAGCCAAAGGGCTGGACGGGTTTTTTGGGCATGTGTTCGGCGGTGACAGTTTTGAGCGCAAAAAACCCGACCCCCTGCCGTTGCACAAGACCTGCGAGGCCATGGGGACGCTGGCCGCGCAGACCCTGATGGTCGGGGACTCTGAAAACGACGGACTGGCCGCCCGCGCCGCCGGCTGCCCGGTGGTGCTGGTGAGCTACGGCTACAACCACGGCAGGCCCATCCGCGAGGTCGACGCCGACGCTTATGTCGATTCGCTGGACCAGTTGGCCTTTGCTACACTTTGAACCACATGTTCATTCACCGCATCACACGTACAGGTTGTAGCGACCGGGGAGCCTGGCCCTGGCGCCGCTGCCCTTTGCTGCGCGCCTGAGCGCCGGCCCCGCGCGTCCCGCCCAGCGCTGACGTCGCCCTCTGATGCGCCCGACCTGAGGTCGGTTTCCTGAGCCTCCCTGCCCCATAGCCAGTGCGAGGCGTTTTGAATGAACCGTGTGGTGCTGCCGCTGCGCAGGCCACGCCGAAAGGACATGTTTTGATCTCCGAACTTGAATTCAAAAGCCTGGCGCAGCAAGGCTACAACCGCATTCCCTTGATGGTCGAGGCCTTTGCCGACCTCGAAACCCCGCTCTCGCTCTACCTCAAATTGGCCTTTTCCAAAGACGGCGGCAAGTACAGCTTCTTGCTCGAGTCGGTGGTGGGCGGTGAGCGCTTTGGCCGCTACAGCTTCATCGGCCTGCCGGCGCGTACCTTGCTTCGCTCAAGCGGCTTTGGCGCCGATGCCGTCACCGAGGTGGTGACTGACGGCCAGGTGCTGGAGACTTCGACCCTGAACCCGCTGGACTTCATCGCCGCTTACCAACAGCGTTTCAAGGTGGCGCTGCGCCCGGGCCTGCCGCGCTTTTGCGGCGGGCTGGCCGGCTACTTCGGCTACGACACGGTGCGCTACATCGAAAAAAAGCTCCAGGCCTCGTGCCCGCCCGACACCCTGGGCTGCCCCGACATTTTGCTTTTGCAATGCGAGGAGTTGGCCGTCATCGACAACCTCTCGGGCAAGCTGTATTTGATTGTTTACGCCGACCCGGCGCTGCCCGAAGCTTTTGCCAACGCCAAGAAACGGCTGCGTGGCCTCAAAGAGCAGTTGCAGTACTCGGTCAGCGCGCCGGTGGTCAAACCCTCGCAGGGTTTTCCGGTCGAGCGTGAGTTTGCCAAAGCCGATTACATCGCCGCTGTGGAGCGCGCCAAGGAACTGATTGCCGGCGGAGACTTCATGCAAGTGCAGATCGGCCAGCGCATCAAGAAGCGCTACACCGAGTCACCGCTGTCGCTGTACCGCGCGCTGCGCTCGCTCAATCCCAGCCCCTACATGTATTACTACCACTTTGGTGATTTCCATGTGGTCGGGGCGTCACCGGAGATTCTGGTGCGCCAGGAAAAAGTCGTCATTGAGGGCGTGGACAGCGAAAAAATCACCATCCGCCCGCTCGCCGGCACGCGGCCGCGCGCAGCCTCGCCCGAAGCTGACAAGGCGGCCGAGCAAGAGCTGATCAATGACCCGAAAGAGCGCGCCGAGCACGTCATGCTGATCGATCTGGCGCGCAATGACATCGGCCGCATCGCCCAGACCGGCTCGGTCAAGGTCACGGAAGCCTTTGCGGTGGAGCGCTACAGCCACGTCATGCACATCGTCAGCAATGTCGAGGGTGTTCTCAAAGAAGGCATGAGCAACATGGATGTGCTCAAAGCAACTTTCCCCGCCGGCACGCTGACCGGCGCGCCCAAGGTGCATGCGATGGAGCTGATTGACCAGCTCGAGCCCAGCAAGCGTGGCCTGTACGGCGGCGCCTGCGGCTACCTCAGCTTTGCCGGCGACATGGACGTGGCCATTGCGATTCGCACCGGCATCATCAAGGACCAGACCTTGTATGTGCAGGCCGCAGCCGGCGTGGTGGCCGACTCGGTGCCCGAGCTCGAATGGAAAGAAACCGAAGCCAAGGCTCGCGCCTTGCTGCGTGCCAGCGAGCTGGTGGAAGAGGGGCTGGAGTGACTACGAAACTGCTCATGATCGACAACTACGACTCGTTCACCTACAACATCGTGCAGTACTTCGGTGAGTTGGGCGCTGCGGTCACGGTGGTGCGCAATGACGAGGTGTCGCTGGCCGACATCGCCGCGCAGGCACCCACGCACCTGGTGATTTCGCCGGGCCCGTGTTCACCGGCCGAGGCGGGCATTTCGGTGGCGGCTATTCAGCACTTTGCCGGCAAACTGCCTATATTGGGCGTCTGCCTGGGCCACCAGGCGATTGGCGCGGCTTTCGGCGGCAAGATCATTCGCGCTCAGCAACTGATGCACGGCAAGACCAGCGTTATCAGCACCACGCAGCAAGGTGTTTTTGCCGGTCTGCCGGCGCAGTTCACGGTGAACCGCTACCACTCGCTGGCCATCGAGCGTAGCTCATGTCCGGCCGAGCTTGAGCTCACCGCCTGGACCGATGATGGTGAGATCATGGGTGTGCGGCACCGCAGCTTGCCCATACAAGGCCTGCAGTTTCACCCCGAGTCCATCCTCACTGAGCACGGTCATGCGATGCTCAAGAACTTTTTGCAATAAAGGCGCGCCATGAACGCAACAGTTGACCTGCGCAGCGACACCGTGACCCGGCCAACAACCGCCATGCGTGCGGCCATGTTTGCCGCGCCTTTGGGTGATGATGTGTATGGCGATGACCCCTCCGTCAATGCCCTGCAAGAGCGCATCGCCGACATGTTGGGTTTTGAGGCAGCCTTGTTCATGCCCACCGGCACGCAAAGCAATTTATGCGGCCTGATGGCGCATTGCCAGCGTGGCGACGAATACCTCGTCGGCCAATCGGCGCACACCTACCGTTATGAGGGCGGCGGTGCGGCGGTGCTGGGCAGCATCCAGCCGCAGCCGCTGCCGCTCAACGCCGCCGGCCAAATGGCGCTGGCTGACATTGCCAATGCCATCAAACCCGACGACTGTCACTTCGCCCGCACCCGGCTTTTGTGTCTGGAAAACACCTGGAGCGGCTACGCCTTGCCCATGGACTATCTGGCGCAGACCACGGCCTTGGCACGCGGGCACGGGTTGGCAGTGCACCTGGACGGCGCGCGGCTGTTCAATGCGGCAGCCGCCAGCGTCCAACCTAGTGAGTCCGTGGCGGCTGCGGCACGGCGCATTGCCAGCCACTTTGACAGCGTGTCGGTGTGCTTTAGCAAGGGCCTTGGCGCGCCGGTGGGTTCGGCGCTGTGCGGCAGCAAAGAACTCATTGCCCGCGCACACCGCGTGCGCAAGATGACCGGCGGCGGCATGCGCCAGACGGGCTTGCTGGCGGCGGCAGCGAGCCACGCGCTCGAGCATCATCTGGAGCGCCTGGCCGATGACCACGCCCTGGCGCAGCGCCTGGCGCAGGGCTTGCAAGGCATTGACGGTTTGCATGTGCGCTCGGCCCAAACCAATATCGTGTTTGTCGATGTGGCCGATGGCCGGGCCCCGCACTTGCTGGCCTTTCTCAAAGCGCGTGGCGTGCTGGCCACCGGCCTCATTGGCCTGCGTTTCGTTACCCACTTGGATGTGGATTCCGCGGGCATTGACCGCGCGGTCGACGCCATCCAGGCTTTTTTCAGCCACGGCGGCGGACCCGCCAGCGTGCCGGCCTGATGTTTGTCGGATTTGGCCGGTGGCTGGCCATGTCAGACAATCCGTCCAGATTCTTTTTCTTTGTCTCTTCAGATCAGCGTCGTACCTGAAAGCGTCACATGTCCTCTTTATCCAAGATCACACCCCAGGAAGCGCTGCAGCGCACCATCGAGCACCGTGAGATTTTTCATGACGAGATGCTGCACATCATGCGCTTGATCATGAGCGGCGAGATGTCCCCGGTCATGATGGCCGCGCTGATCACCGGCTTGCGCGTTAAAAAAGAAACCATCGGTGAAATCACCGCCGCTGCGCAGGTCATGCGCGAGTTTTCGACCAAGGTTCATGTGGCCGACAAGAAACACTTGGTGGACATCGTCGGCACGGGCGGTGACGGCTCGCACACCTTCAATATCTCGACTTGCTCGATGTTCGTCGCGGCCGCCGCCGGCGCCAAAGTCAGCAAGCACGGCGGGCGCAGCGTCAGCAGCAAGTCGGGCAGCGCCGACGTGCTGGAAGCCTTGGGCCTGAACATCAATTTACAACCCGACGCCATTGCCCGTTGCATCGAAGAGGTCGGCGTCGGCTTCATGTTCGCGCCCAACCATCACCCGGCCATGAAAAACGTCGCGCCCATCCGCAAGGAGCTTGGCGTGCGCACCATCTTCAACATCCTGGGCCCGCTGACCAACCCGGCCGGCGCACCCCATATTTTGATGGGCGTTTTTCATTCCGACCTGGTCGGCATTCAGGTGCGCGCTCTGCAAAGGCTGGGCGCTGAGCATGCCCTGGTGGTTTACGGCAAAGACGGCATGGATGAAATCAGCCTGGGTGCCGCCACAGTGATTGGCGAGTTGAAAAACGGCGAGATCATCGAATACGAAATCCACCCCGAGGACTTCGGCCTGCCCATGGCCAGCAACCGCACCTTGCGCGTGGAAACCCCCGAGCAATCCAAGCAGATGCTGATGGGCGTGCTGAACGGCGAGCCCGGCGCACCCAGTGACATCGTCGCGCTCAATGCAGGCGCTGCGCTGTATGCTGCCGATCTCACTGACAGCCTTCAAGGTGGCCTGGCGCTGGCACGCACTGCCATCAGCTCAGGCGCTGCGCGCCGCAAGCTCGACGAGCTGGTGCTGGCCACGCAGCAGGGCTGAAGCGCTGGCTCGCCAGGCCTTCCCAACAATTTTTTGACCAACCCAACACACCCACGACCATGAGCGACATTCTTGACAAAATCGTTGCAGTCAAACGCCAGGAGGTCGCTGCCGCTCTGGCGCGCAAGCCCCTGAGTGCCATGCGGGCTGACGCCGAATCGCGCGTGCTCACACGCGACTTTGTGGGCGCCATGCGGGCCAAGATCGCTGCCGGCCTGCCGGCGGTGATCGCCGAAGTCAAAAAAGCCAGCCCGTCCAAGGGCATCTTGCGTCCCGACTTCATTCCCGCCGACATCGCCCAGAGTTACGCCGAGCACGGTGCTGCCTGCCTGTCGGTGCTGACCGATCAGCAGTTCTTTCAGGGTAGCATCGACTATCTCAAGCAGGCCCGCGCGTCTTGCGACCTGCCGGTTTTGCGCAAGGATTTCATGGTCGACCCCTACCAGGTCTACGAAGCGCGCGCCATGGGTGCAGACTGTATTTTGCTAATTGCCGCCTGCCTGGACGATGCCCAAATGCAGAGCCTGGAGGCGCTGGCGATGTCATTGGACATGGCCGTGCTGGTCGAGGTGCACGACGGGGCTGAGCTGCAGCGCGCGCTTCAATTAAAAACACCTTTGCTGGGCATCAACAACCGCAATCTCAAAACCTTCGACGTCTCGCTGGACACCACCCTGGGGCTGATCAAAGACGTGCCTGCCGGCCATTTGCTGGTGACCGAGTCGGGCATCAGCACGGTGGCCGATGTGCAGCGCATGCGAGCGGCCGGTGTGCAAGCCTTTTTGGTCGGCGAGGTGTTTATGCGCGCCGATGAGCCGGGCCAGGCGTTGGCAGAACTCTTTGCCTGATCTGCGCTTGCAAGGTTTGCCGTGGCCCAAAAAAGCAAGGTAGCTGAGACAGGTTCGCAGACAGACTTTGGTTTTGCGCCCGCCCCGGCGCCTGAGGCGCATAAGCGCCTTGCGGGCTGGAACCCCGACCATTGGCCGGTGGACCCCAGCTGGTTGCCGCTGCTCAAGGCCTTTTGGGTCAGCCCGCCCGGGCTGGCGCTCGGCGCCTTTGTGGCTCAGCGACTGGCCGCTGGCGCCGTCATTTACCCCTCCCAGCCCTTGCGCGCGCTGGAACTCACGCCCTTGACTGGGGTTCGCGTTGTCATTGTGGGCCAGGATCCGTACCACGGGCCTGATCAGGCCCACGGGCTGGCTTTTTCGGTTCAAGCCGGCCAGCGGGTGCCGCCCAGCTTGCGCAATATCTTCAGTGAAATTGAGCGGGACTTGCACCACGAGCGGGTATCCAGCGTTCAGGCCCGGGCGCCACGCAGTGGCGCGCTGGAGCCCTGGGCCCGGCAGGGCGTGCTCCTGCTCAACACCTGCCTGACGGTCGAATCTGGTGCGCCCGGCAGCCACGCCAAACAAGGTTGGGAAGTGCTCACTGACGAAATAATTAAGGCAGTTGCTTGTTTTGAGACCCCGAAGGTGTTCATGCTCTGGGGCGCTCATGCGCAGGCCAAACAGGATTTGCTAGTGACCGGCCGGCATCTGGTGCTGACAGCCAACCATCCCTCCCCGCTTTCAGCCCGCCGCCCACCCCGGCCTTTTGTGGGTTGCGGCCATTTTTCCGCCGTCAACGCCTGGCTTGAGCAGCATGGTCGCGGGCCTGTTTTATGGTAGTACACCCGCCGAAAACCGTGGCATAATCCGAGGTTCACTTGCTGGATGGGTGTCCGAGTGGTTAAAGGAGGCAGACTGTAAATCTGTTCGCTAACGCGTACGCTGGTTCGAATCCAGCCCCATCCACCAAATCTCGGGATGCGCTGTGGTTTTTACCCCGGTTTTGCCTTTGATGGGGGTGAGCGGCTCGCCGCTGGTCTGTGGATTGGTTCGGTTTGGCGGCAAGTCGGTGAGAAATAGAGCAGAGCTGCGGGAGTAGTTCAATGGTAGAACCCTAGCCTTCCAAGCTAATGACGCGGGTTCGATTCCCGTCTCCCGCTCCAGTTCTGGCCCTTTGTGAGGCTTTGGCTTCCAGGGTTTTGCTGTTTTTTTGCCGGTGTGTTGTTTGGGTTTTGAGGTTGTTTTCGCAGTGGCCCATTTGGCTCAGTGGTAGAGCACTCCCTTGGTAAGGGAGAGGTCGCGGGTCCGATTCCCGCAATGGGCACCATATTTTGGAGCTGGCGCAGCGTCAATTTCGTTGTCGCCAGACGGTTTAACAGGTTTTTTGTAACTTCTCGGAGTTGAAAATGGCAAAAGAAAAATTCGCACGAACCAAGCCCCACGTCAATGTTGGCACGATCGGCCACGTCGACCACGGCAAGACCACATTGACAGCGGCCATCACGACTGTGTTGGCGGCTAAATTTGGCGGCACCGCCAAGGGCTACGACCAAATTGACGCGGCGCCTGAAGAAA
>JBIKHX010000111.1:0-6623 GCA_044361945.1 Polaromonas sp.
CAGTGTTAAATGCTGCATTGCAACAAAACCTAGTATAGGGATAAGCTGAGCCATTACAAGCGGTTTTTGTTGCGTTGCAGCATTTTAGAGGCTGCCCTCTAGGCAGGCATCAGATCTAGCGTGTGCAGGGGTTCAACCGCCTGCCGTACCCGGGGCGGCCTGAACGGCCACAATGGTGCGGCCGCTACGGGCGCTGTTCAGGCTGCCTCAGTTGGAGTCTTTGACTCATCACTCTCAAGCTTTTGCCAATTGCAAGCCTTTTACGCCGACCACTTTGTATTGCCACTTCCCGCGGGTCATAGGTTCCCGATGGCCAAGTACGCGCTTTTGCGCGAAAGGGTGGCGCGGGAGTTACCGCAGGTGCAAACCCGGGAGGCGCCAGCGGCCAGTGATGGCGAGCTGGCCCTGGCGCACAGCCCGGCTTATATCCACGCTGTGACCAGCGGGCAATTGCCCGCAGCGGCCATGCGCGAGATCGGTTTTCCCTGGAGCCCGCAGATGGTCGAGCGCTCACGGCGTTCAGCGGGCGCCACGGTGGCCGCTGCCCGAGCGGCTCTGGGCTTGCAAGCTGGTGCAGACGCCAGACCTGCCGGCGTGGCCGCCAACATGGCCGGCGGCACGCACCACGCCAGCGCTGAGCAGGGCAGCGGCTTTTGTGTCTTCAATGATGCGGCGGTGGCCGCGCGCTTGATGCAAGCCGAATGGAGCCGCCATCAAGGCCCGCAGCGTGCTGCCCTGCAGGTGGCTGTGATCGACCTGGATGTGCACCAGGGCAACGGCACGGCCAGCATCTTCAGGCAAGACGCCAGCGTGTTCACCCTGTCGCTGCACGGCAAGCACAATTTTCCCTTTCGCAAGGAAGCCGGCGACCTGGACATGGATTTGCCTGACGGCTGCACCGATGCGCCTTACTTGCTGGCACTGGACGAGGCACTTTTCGAGCTGGACCGGCGCTTTGCCCCCGGCCTGGTGATTTACCTGGCAGGTGCCGACCCTTTTGAGGGTGATCGCCTGGGCCGCCTGGCTTTGAGCTTTGAGGGCCTGAAGGCGCGTGACCAGCGAGTCTTTGAATGGGCCTGGCAACGCCGCGTGCCCCTGGCCTTTGCCATGGCGGGCGGTTACGGCGTCAATATCGACGACACCGTGCAAGTGCAGATGAACACTTACGAGCTGGCGCTGGCTTATTGGCAACGATGGCAGCGATGGCAGCACTGGCAGAATCAAGAAATGTCCTTGAACCCCAAGCCCCCGCACCTGACATGACCCGCCCCATTGCCCAGGCCCGCAGCGCCTATAAAGCGTTTTTCCCGATCAGCACCCGCTGGCTGGACAACGACGTCTACGGGCATGTCAACAATGTGGTTTATTACGGCTGGTTTGACACTGCCGTGAACCGGTTTTTGATTGAACAAGGCGGGCTCGACATTCATGCAGGCGCCTTCATGGGTCTGGTCGTCGAGTCCCAATGCAACTACTTCGCACCCTTGGCTTATCCGCAGGAAGTGCAAGCCGGCCTGCGCGTGGCCCATGTAGGTCATAGCAGCGTGCGCTATGAAGTGGCGCTGTTCCCCGGGCAAGGTCCAGACCCGAGTGCCGGGGCCGACGCCCTGTGCGCGGCCAGCGGCCACCTGGTGCATGTGTACGTAGACCGTCTCACGCGTCGACCTGTGGCCTTGCCCGCACCCTTGCTGTCGGCGCTGGCTAAGCTGCGCTGCTGAGTTGTGACGTCGATGCGCACAGTCCTTTTTGGGCAACCTAAGATGGGCCCTCACCAGCCATGAACCCAAGTCCTTTGAATACATCTCAAGAGCAGACCTTGGCGCCTGCCGGTACCCAGGTGGAGTTGCCGCATGCAGAGTTTTGCGCCGGCCTGCCGGCGGGTCGCTTCCACTTGATCGTCAACCCCGAGCGGGCCCAAAAATATGTGCGGCACCGTTTGTTCGTGGTCGGGCTGGCCTTGCCCGTCATCGCCATTGGCACGGCCCTGGCCTGGTCGGGCCATGTCGGGTTGGGTTTGCCCATGGTTGCCGCTGGTTTGATTGTGCCGCGCGTGATCAAGGCACAGGCTGCCAAAATACTTTTGCACTTGGCTTTGCGTGAAGAAAAAACCTACCGCGAAGCGCTGGATTTCGAAATCATGGAAGTGCGTCTGCGTTAACAGACTTGCTCAAAAATGGCATGCCCGTCAGTTGTCAAAAGTCCCCCGAATGAACCATGCTGCCAGCCCGGCTTTAGACCAGGCCATCGACATTGATGCGAAGGGGGTGATCGGGTTTGCACCCTAAAAGCAATGTTATTATTTTTGTGATTGGTAAAATTCAAACCTGTGCTCACTGTTTCTTGCGCACGTTGGCAGATGCAGTAAGCACTAAAAGGTGGAGTTGCTCTCCGGTAAGCAAAGGCAACCCGAGTTCGAGCTGACCGCCGTCAAAGGCAATTTCATCCATTTGTTTGTCGTCAAGCTGTAGCGCCGTTCGGCGGCCTTCCCGCGTTGCCGCCTTAACGCCTGATCGGACTGGAAAATTTAAATGACCCGCCCCTTGAGCCGCCCAAAAGTTCACAATCCGGCCAGTGTCGACGCTGCCATCGAAAGCCGGATGTCAGTACGAGCCTTTTTGCCGGAACCCGTACCTCGTGAGCTTATAGAGGATATTCTTCGTGTGGCGATTCGTGCGCCGTCAGGCAACAATGCACAACCCTGGAAGATTTATGTATTGCAGGGGAAAAGCCTGGCCGGGCTGGTCGGCAAGGTTTGCAGCGCACACGATGCGCTGTTTGCGAATCCGGCGCTGGCTGCTGAGTACCGCGAGGAATATGACTATTACCCGCGCCAATGGATTAGCCCGTACATCGAGCGGCGCCGTGAAAACGGCTGGAGCCTGTACGGCCTGCTGGGCATCACGAAAAGCGACAAGGCAAAAATGCATGCGCAACACAACCGCAACTTCCGTTTTTTTGATGCCCCTGTGGGCCTTATGTTTACGGTGGACCGAATCATGGGGCAGGGAAGTCTGCTGGACTACGGTATGTTTTTACAGAACATCATGGTGGCGGCCAGGGCGCGTGGTCTGGACACCTGCCCGCAGGCTGCTTGGAACGGTTTTTCCAAAATCATCCTCCCGCACCTCGGCGCTGGGCCTAATGAGATGATCGTCTGCGGCATGGCCATGGGCCACCATGATTCACAGTCAATCGTAAATACCCTGCACACCCCTCGGGAGTCTGTGCCGAGTATCACTTACTGGCTTGACTAGGCGGTTCCCAAGACTCAGCCAAACAGTGCCGCGTCCATTTCGCGCAGGTCGGCCGAGACACGCACGTTCAGCCCGTTCATTAGGTCTAGCACCTGACTCTGCAGATTGATGCCCGGCGCAAGCTCAGTCAGCATTAGTCCATCGGCATGGACCTCGAACACGGCACGCTCGGTAATGATCTTGGCCTGTTGGCCACGTTCAGCGACGTTTTTCCTTAGTGGATAGGTGACGTGGTCTGCGGTCTGCACGAACTTAAGGACCTTGCCTTCTCGGAGAATAATGAGTTTGCCGTCCCTGAATTCGACTTCGAGGCCACCGGTCGTGAAAGTGCCGGTAAAAAGTAATTCCGTAGCGTTGTAAGCGATGTCAATGAAGCCGCCAGCGCCAGGATTGGCAATACCGAAGCGCGACACATTGACGTTGCCTGCATTGTCGAATTGCGCAAAGGCCAGTGCGGCAAACGGGCAACCGCCACCATCGATGAAGTCGAACTGGGTGACTCCGTCCAGCAAGGCCTCAGGGTATTTGTTGGCAGAGAACTGCCAGCCGCTCATGACTAGGCCGCCGAAAGGTCCGTGCTCGGTGGTGAACTGGTAATCGCGGTAGCCGCCTTCACTGAAATGCCCGTCTTCCAAAAGCACTGTCGGGACATCCGAAGAGGCGCCAAAACCGAAGATGGAGGTTACGCCCGGGCGCACTTCCTGTGCCGCGCGGCGCGCGATGATCTTGTCTGTGCCAAAGGGCAGGCGGTCACTGGTCTTACCGTCCCAAGGCACGCCGCCCAGATAACTTTCGTCATAGGCGACCTGCGTGGTCATCATCTGCTGGTCGTCGACTACCACCTTGTCCACCAGCACGCCGGGAACCTTGACCATGGTTGCGCGGCGACTGCCCCGCTCGACGATGCGGCGCACCTGCGCGATCACTGTGCCGCCACAGGCCTTGACTGCCAGGGCAATCTGCAGCGAGGACGAGTGAATCGGTTCGTCTTCGAACGACAGGTTGCCGAATTCGTCGGCAGTCGAAGCTCGAATGAAACCTACGTTGAGGGCCCAGCTAGGGTAGAAAAGATAGTCTTGGCCTTCGAACTCGACACGTTTGATCAGGTCGTCCTTGGCAAGGGTGGTGAACTTGCCACCGGTCTGGCGCGGGTCGGCATAGGTGTCAAGGCCGATTTTGGTGAGGTAACCGGGGCTGCGACGAGCGACTTCGCGCAACCAGTGCATGCTGGCCCCGATGGGCCAGCTGTAGGCCTCGATGCGGTTTTCGCGGATCAAGCGCATCAACTCCGGACGTTTGCCGGTGACAGGATCGGTGGGGTTCACATAGGAGCCCGAGACGATGCGTTTCATCAAGCCTTCTACGGCCACATGGTCCATGCCACGGATGCCCATGGCGTCGCCGGTGCCACAGGGAAAGTAAAAAGTCACATCGCGCGGTTCGGCCGAAGTCTTAAATCGCTCCGCCAGTGCCTTGAGCAGGGAATCCGGCGTGATCCATCCAATGACACCGACACTAGCGACGGCATCCCCGCTTTTGACTACCGAAACTGCTTCTTGCGCCGAGCAGATTTTGCTCATACTTTGACTCCAAATTTCCTGAGGGTCGCCTGCGCAGTGGCATAACGACAGTTGTCTTTAAAAAAATGCGAAGCGAGCAAATCACCGCTTTCGCCGTTGGCCGCGCCTTGGGTCGCGAAATAAAGTTTGGTGGCTGCGACAGCCTCCTGCGGTAACCGGGCGAAGGAGGCTGCGACTTCGACGGCACGCTCCATTGCCGCGCCGTCCTCCGCAAGGTGATCGGCCAAGCCCAGTCTCAGGGCTTCTTCCCCTTGAAAGGGGGTGCCGCCCCAGACCAGTTGCCGAGCCTGCGTGCGTCCGACGCGGTTAATCAAGGCTTCTATGCCCCAGGGTGGGATCCAGCCGATCTCGACTTCCGGTAAGTTCCAACGGGTTGAGCGTGCGCTGACCACCACATCGCAACTGGCCGCCAATACAAAGCCGCCGCCCAAGGCAAATCCTTCCACGGCCGCGATCACTGGCTTTCGTAGCATGCCAAGCTCGCGGCAAAATGCGGCCGTGCGTGATTCATGCGCGCACATCTCGTCCAGTGACATGGCCCCGAGTTCCTTGAGGTCGCTGCCGGCGCAGAATCCGGGCGCCTGGCCCGACAGCACCAAGGCACCCACATTGTCGTCAGCGTCCAGTCGATGGAATATGTGGCGCATTCGGGCTACCAGGTCGTCGCTCAGAGCAT
Organism: Polaromonas sp.; assembly: GCA_044361945.1. Classification (GTDB taxonomy): domain Bacteria; phylum Pseudomonadota; class Gammaproteobacteria; order Burkholderiales; family Burkholderiaceae_C; genus Polaromonas. The sequence continues at coordinate 5,511 of JBIKHX010000111.1, forward strand.
TGCGGCGTGCAGGCCGGTTTATGCTGAGCACTGCGACCCGACCGAGTTTGTCCAGCTTCAATTCTTCAGGCGTCAAGGCAAGCTCCGTCTTTGTTCAAAAGTGTTCGCACGTCCGTGGCGACTAACTGGCGCACCGAAATGTTTTCCTTCACGCTCAGGGCGGCGGCGTGGCCAACGGCGTGGCCGTAGCTGAAGCACTGGGCCGTAACGCGTGCCGAGGCCATCGCTTCATGATGCGCGCTGAGGCAGCGGCCCGCGGCCAGCAGGGATTCGCCCTGAGGCGGCACGAAGCAACCCAGTGGAATGTCGTAGTAGTCCTCGTACAGCCAGGAAAGTCTCGGTTTGACGCCGCTATGCAGTTCGATAGGCCATGCCGAGCGGGCAATCGCATCAGAACGCTTACGCCCGTTTTCCACGTCCTGGTTCTGCAGGGTGTACATGCCGGCGATCTGACGGGTCTGGCGCACGCCGACCTGAACGCCCGTGTCGTTGACGGTAGCGTTTTCGCAGCCGGCCAGATTGGCGCGAAAAAATTCCCAATACTGGCGGACCTGACGGCGGCCTTCGATTTCTGCTTCGGTCAGATCGGCTGCAACGAGGGGGTGAAGTTCGCGCCCGTCGCGACCTATGACCCGCGTGCAGTTGCAGAGCAGTTCGTTATCGCGCGGTGTCGGAAAGAGAAAGGCCTTGGCTCGCGGCAACCGGTAGGTACCGGCCTCATTGGCTGCGATGATCGCCTTGGCCACCGCGTCGGGCATTATCGAATCCTTGCCGTAGGCCGCCTGAAAGCGCTCGACATCCACATTGCCCATGCGGAAAATCATGGTGGGGTTCTGCACCTTCCCGTCTTGACCAACATGGGTCGGCAGGTCGGCCATGGCGAACAAGTCCGCATCTCCACTGGCATCGATGGTGATCCGGGCCCGGATATCGAGCACGCCCTGCTTGGTGAAAGCCCGCACGCCTTCTACGCGTTCGCCACCTTCCATGCGAACACCGATCACAGTAGCGTGGTAGAGAACCTGCACACCGTGCTTTTGCACCAGCTCGTCCCCAGTTTCTCGCCAGGCCAGCGGTTCGTGCACCAGCGTGTAGGTGTCCCCGGATCGGACT
>JBIKHX010000005.1:0-20233 GCA_044361945.1 Polaromonas sp.
AGTCATCGCAGCGATGAATTCGTCGACGAAGCCAAACACGATTTTTTCCGGTTTGCCGGCCGCACCGGGGCGCGCCAAATACAGTCCGCAGATCGTGCCCGAAAGTCCGGCCACCGCGGCCCCGCCGCAGAAACCGTAACGCTCGAGGAGAATGACCTTTAAGCCCTGACGCGCGGCTGTACAAGCCGCCGCCAATCCTGCGGCGCCTCCGCCGACCACCAGGACGTCGGCCGTGAGCGTTTGCGCGGGACGTTTGTCCAGCAATTTCGACGAACTAGCCATGACAGCTCCTTCAGTTGTTCAGCATGGTCCGCGGCAACCACAATGCAATTTCGGGAAAAGCGGCCAGCGTTAGCAGTGCCAGGACCTGGATGCCGATGAAGGGCCAGACAGATCGAAAGATGTCCCCCATGGTGATACCCGGCGGCGTTACTCCCTTGAGATAAAACGCAGCAGGCCCGAACGGAGGGGAGATGTAGGAGATTTGCATGTTCATGCAGAACAACACACCGATCCAGATCGGGTCGAACCCGAGGGCCACTAGCACAGGCACAAAAATCGGCGCAGTCAGCAGCAAAATACCGATCCAATCGATGATGCACCCTAGGAAGATCCAAATCAGGTTGACAACCAGCAAGATGCCCCATTTGCCGATCGGAAGCCCGGCTATGAGATCCTTGAGGTATTGCGTTCCGCCGGCGATGGTGTAGATCCCGATCAAAGCGGATGCGCCGAAGAACAGCCAGTACAACATGCAGGTGACCTTGGTGGTCTCTACCACGGCGCTGGACATCGCAGTCCAGGTGAGCCTCTTGTTAACTGCAGCAGCCAGCACCGCACCGGCCACGCCGGCGCCGGCGGCTTCTGTCGGTGTGGCGATGCCCAAGTACAGGGAGCCGAGCACACTGAAAGCAACCATGCTTGGAATAATCAGGTTTTTTAGATACCCAAGCTTTTCCATCAATGGGATGTTAATTTCCTCTGGTGGCGCAGACGGCGCTATTTCCGGCTTCAGGTAAGAAATAGTGATTACGTAGATGATGTAAAAGCTCGCTAGCATCAGCCCCGGCAGGATGCCTGCCATGTAGAGCTGTCCGATCGAGGTGCCCGTGGTCAGCGCATACATGATAAAAACCACGCTCGGCGGTATCAGTGTGGCCAAGCCTCCGCCAGCGCAGATGGAGCCCAGCGCCAGCGATTTGCTGTAACCGCGCTTGAGCATGGCAGGCAGTGCAACCACGCCCATGGTCACGATCTCGGCGCCAATCACACCGACCATCGCCGCCATCAGCGCGCAAGAAATGATCACGGCAACGGCCAGGCCGCCGCGGATGCGTCCCGACCAGACATAGGCTGCCTTGAAGATGTCTTCGGCAATACCGGCTTTTTCCAAAACCATGGCCATCAGTATGAACAGTGGTACAGATACCAGAATCTGGTTGCCCATCAGCGTGAAGACGCGACTGACAATGAGGTTCAGCGTATTGATGTCAAAAAGCCAGACGCCGAAGACCACCGCGACAGCACCTGTGGCAAAGGCGATGGGAACGCCAACCACCAGCGCGGAAACTAGTGCCAGTAATAGGAGTATTGTTAGGGTATCAACGGCCATTGTCGGATTCCCCAGCATTGTTTGTGGCGGCGCCGAGATCGACCAGCAGATTGGCGAAACCCTGCAACAGTAGCAGAGCACCCGCGATAGGAATGGCCAGTTTCACGGGCCATAGTGCCGGGTTCCAGAGCGTGCCACTGCCTTCTTTTTGGCCAATCGAGGTCATGGCGAGTTCCCAGCCGAAATAGATCAGAGTCAGGCAATAGATGGAAAACAGTCCGAAGGCGACGACGTCGACAAGCTTTTTAAGGTTGCCGCCGCGATTGGCGATCGGTTGGTACACCAAGTCAACGATCACATGCTTTCGGTGCAGCAGCGTGAAGCCACCACCCAGCGCGTAAGCCATACCTGCCAGGTAGGTCATGGATTCATCGGCCCAAAGGGAGGGTGCGTTGAACACTCCGCGCCCAACGATTTCCTTGAGAATGATGAGCACAACAACAACGATGAGAAGGCCGGAAATTCGGCCCACCCATTCGTTCACATGCCCCACGAAACGGACATAGTGGCTCATTTTTTTCAGGCCAGCAGTTTTAGTTCACGCAGGAATGCGCGCTGGGACTCAGCTGCTTGTTTGGCGAGCGCACCTTTGGAGGCCCATTCGTCGACCACACCCTGAGCTAATTGGCGCGCGCGTGCGAGGTCGGCGTCCGACCAGGCGACCAGTTCCACCCCTTTTTTCTTGACTTCTTCAGCGACGCGCTTGTCGTTATCAGCGATACGGCTGACCTGGGAGGTGGAAAATTCGCGCCAGGTGCGATCAAGAATCTGCTTGACGTCGTCAGGCAGGTTCTTCCACGCGTTGGCATTAACCGTGAAATCCTGAATGGGCATAGAGTGAAAGCCTGGGAAGGTCGCGTATTTAGCGATTTCGAAAAAGCCGATCTTGGCGTTGACGGACAGGGTGGACCAGTCTACGCAGTCCACAATGCCTTTATCTAGGGCCGAGTAGGCTTCGCCACCGGGCAGCACTACGATGGACGCCCCCATCTTGGCGATCGTTTCCGATGCGATGCCTTGGGCGCCACGGTGTTTGATGCCCTTGAAGTCTTCGGGGCGGCGGATCGGCTTTTTGGATGTCAACGATTCCACACCCCACCAGGTCGCACCCACAGTGTGGACGTTGAAACGCTGGTAGGCCTTGCGCAACATATCCATGCCACCTTTTTCGTTGAGCCAGCGGTTTTGCTGTTCCGGCGTTCGGTAACCGAAGGCGAAGTCGCCAATCACTGCCAGTGCGGGCTCCTTGCCGGCCCAGTAGCCAGGATAGGTCGACTGCCCTTGCAGGACATTCTGGCCGACGGCATCTAGCGTTTCAAACACACCGACCACCGCGCCTGCGGCAAAGGTCTGGATTTCGAGTCTTCCTCCCGTATTGACCTTAACCTTCTCTGCAAATTCCTCGAAAAACTTGAATGTGTCTTCCCCGGCACCCCAGAGGGTTTGCACCCGCCACTTGGTTGCCGTCTGGCCAAGCACGATCGCCGGCATACCGGCGAAGAGTGCAGTGGAAGATGCGGCAACCGCCTGAAGAACTTTGCGCCGATGAATTGAGGTCATTGTTGTCTCCTAGGTTGAAAAAAAGGAAATTCGTATTGGTATGTTTTAACCAATACCAGTAATATATTACTGCGAACAAAAAAAACCACAGGGGTTTTCCATTAGCTTCTTCCGTGGTCGCGGCTACCCAGCAAACCCCGCGTGAACTGGTCCGCGATATCGCTGACATGACCGCACTGCAGGGTTACCTGCACTTCGTCGCGGACCACGATGGCGCGCGTTAGCTCTGCGTGCGCAAGCCCGACCACCGGAAGGTTGTTGAAGGCTCGGTAGTGAGCGAAATAAAAGCGCTGCGACAGGGTGTGCAAGGGGCGCAAGGCGCGGGCGGCAAATTTGTTGCGCGCACATTGCGCGACAAAACGCTTAATCTGGAAATGAAACTTAAGATAGTCCTCGACCTTTTGTGCTTCGCCTGCCAGCTGAATGCCATCAGCCATTTCGAGCAGTTGCCGTCGTTCATCATCAGTGCACCGTACCGATGCGCGTAGCGAGACAAGGTTTTCGAGCACACGGCGAGCGTCCAGAACAGACATCTGGTCTTCCAGTGAAATCTCGGATACAACGATACCCGCGCGTCTTATGACAGTCACCAAACCATCCAACGCCATGCTTGCAATAGCTTCGCGCACTGGGGTGCGCCCTATATCCAAAAGTTCGCTTAAGGAGCCCTCAGTCCAAACCGACCCCGGAGGCAGTTCTAAAGTGATAAAACGTGATTCCAGTTCCCTGCGCGCCTTGTCAACGAGGCTTGTTTCAGTCGGAACATTCAAATTAATTAGCATATAGCTAGTATGTTGGTGAAATACCCAGCAAGGATAGCCTGAAAATTAAGAGGAAAAAAGTTAATAGCGTTGCAGATTTTTTCAACCGGTGTGCATGGCAAGCGCATAGTAGCCGTCGTTTGCTCGCAAGGCCGACACCGGCTTGCGGGTAAAGTTAGGGTCCAACACACGCATTCACCCTCCATTTTTAGAAAGACTGAACATGAATACGACCCCCTCCGGCCTGCAGTATGAAGACACCGTGCTGGGCACCGGTGCCATTGCCAAAGCCGGCCAGTACGTCAGTGTTCACTACACGGGCTGGCTTTACACGGACGGCGTGCAGGGCGCTAAGTTTGATTCCAGCAAAGACCGTGGTGACCCATTCGAGTTTTCGCTGGGTGCCGGTCAAGTGATCAAGGGCTGGGACGAAGGCGTGCAGGGCATGTCCGTCGGTGGTACGCGACGCCTGGTGATTCCAGCAGAGCTGGGCTATGGCGCACGCGGCGCTGGCGGCGTGATTCCGCCCAATGCCACCTTGCTTTTTGAAGTCGACTTCCTCGGCTGACAGGCCCACCATCACTGAGTCTTTGCCTTCACTTTTAGCGCTGCCCATGCCGGCAGCGCGGCCCCCGCCATGATCATCACCAGTTTGCTTGACACCGACCTGTACAAGTTCACCATGATGCAGGTGGTCTTGCACCAGTTCCCCGGCGCGCAGGTGGAGTACCGGTTTAAGTGCCGTAACGCAGGCAGCCCGGGCATCAGTGCGCTGGCGCCCATGGCCAATGAAATCCGCCAGGAAATACACGCGCTTTGCGTCCTGCGTTTTCAAGACGCAGAGCTCGCCTATTTGCGCTCTATGCGCTTTATCAAAAGCGACTTCGTGGACTTTTTGGGCTTGTTCAGGCTCAACGACAAGTACGTCACCGTGACGCCGCTGCCGTCCGGTGAGATCGATGTGCTCATCAAAGGCCCTTGGTTGCACACCATTTTGTTTGAAATTCCGGTGCTGGCCATCATCAACGAGGTTTACTTTCGCAACACGCAAAAGCTACCCGACCTGCTGGAGGGCAGCAGACGGCTGGACAGCAAGATGGAGCTGCTCAAAGCCGAAGGCCTTTCGGCGCTGAAGATCGCCGACTACGGAACCCGTCGCCGTTTCAGCCGGGCCTGGCACGAAGAAGTGCTGCGCAAGCTCAGTGCCCATCTGGGCGCCGGCAAAAGCGCTCAGTTTGCCGGCACCAGCAATGTGCTGTTTGCCATGAAACTCGGCCTGACCCCGCTGGGCACCATGGCCCATGAGTACCTGCAGGCCTGTCAGGCGCTAGGGCCGCGGCTGCGCGATAGCCAGGTGTTCGGCTTTGAGTCCTGGGCGCGTGAATACCGTGGCGACCTGGGCATTGCGCTGAGCGACGTCTATGGCATAGAAGCTTTTTTGCGCGATTTTGATATGTACTTTTGCAAGCTGTTTGACGGTGCCCGCCACGACAGCGGAGACCCGGGGGAATGGGGTGAGCGTGTGATCGAACATTACCGTTTGAACCGCGTGGACCCGCTCACCAAGACGCTGATCTTCAGTGACGGCCTGACCGTGCCCAAGACCATCGAGCTGTACCTGCAGTTCCGCGGCCGCTGCCAGCTGGCCTTTGGCATAGGCACCAACCTGACCAATGACCTGGGCTATGAGCCGCTGCAAATCGTCATTAAGATGGTACGTTGCAACGGCCAGCCGGTGGCCAAGCTCTCAGACACACCATCCAAGAACATGTGCGACGACGAAAAATACATGGCTTATTTGCGCCAGGTGTTCGATATTCAGTAGTTTCCAATGGTTAAGCTCTTTGATTGTCTTGCATTGACAAGCCCTTCAGGGCCATAGATTTGTGTAAGAAAAAGCTAAAAAATAAGGAGATATTCGTGAAAGTCCTGCAGCGCTTTGCTCTTACTGTTTTTTTAAGCTTGCTGCCCGGTCTTGCTTTGGCCGCCGACATTGACGGCAGCCAGTTGTCTGCATGGTGGGGTGTGCCTTTTGCGGGGATATTGCTCTCGATAGCCATCTTGCCCCTGGCCACGCCCTCACTCTGGCATCACCATTTCGGAAAAATTTCGGCTGCCTGGGCGCTGTCTTTTTTCATTCCTTTTGCCGTGGTTTTCGGCAGCTCTGCGGCCGGCGTTAGTCTGGTGCATGCGCTCTTTGCCGAATACATCCCCTTCATCGTTTTGCTAACGGCTTTGTTCACCGTCGCCGGTGGCATTCATATTCGCGGCAATCTGCATGGCACGCCGGCGCTGAACGCGGGTATCTTGGCCATTGGTGCTGTGCTGGCAAGTTTTATGGGAACGACAGGCGCATCCATGCTGATGCTGCGCCCGCTGATCCGTGCCAACGACAACCGCCAGCACAAGGCGCATGTGATCGTGTTTTTCATTTTCATCGTCTCCAATGCGGGTGGATCACTCACCCCTTTGGGTGACCCGCCCTTGTTCCTTGGCTTTTTGAAGGGCGTTGATTTTTTCTGGACAGTCAAGCACATCTTTCCTGAAACTCTTTTCCTGATAGGTAGCCTGCTGGCTATTTTCTTGCTGATTGACACCTGGTTTTTCCGACGCGAGGGCACTCTTCCCGTGGATCCGACGCCCGACACCCGGCGCTTTGGTTTTGACGGCGCAGCTAATTTCGCTTTGCTTGGCGTCGTGGTGGCCTTGGTGCTGATGAGTGGTTTGTGGAAGTCTGATGTTTCTTTCAATGTCATGGGCACAGAAGTCGGACTTCCCGGACTGTTGAGGGATCTCGGGCTGATTGCCGTGACTTTGTGCTCCCTCAAGATCACGTCGGCTCAGGTGCATTCTGACAATCAGTTCTCGTGGGGACCGATGGTTGAGGTGGCCAAGCTTTTTGCGGGTATTTTTCTCACCATCATCCCGGTCATTGCAATGCTGAAGGCGGGTTTGAATGGGCCCTTTGCTGCCGTGGTTTCTGCCGTGACCCGGGCCGACGGCCAGCCCGACCCCATGATGTATTTCTGGGCCTCAGGTCTGCTGAGTTCTTTCCTTGACAACGCACCCACTTACCTGGTGTTCTTCAACACCGCCGGCGGTGATCCGGCTGTCCTGATGACCACCCTGGCGCCGACGCTGGCGGCCATTTCTGCGGGTGCCGTATTCATGGGCGCCAACAGTTACATCGGCAATGCGCCCAACCTGATGGTCAAGGCCATTGCCGAAGACCGGGGTATCAAGATGCCCAGTTTCTTTGGCTACATGGCCTGGTCCGGTGCGATCTTGATTCCACTCTTTGTGGTCATGAGCTTGATCTGGTTTCGCTGAGCCTGACTGCCCGTTCTTGTTGCCCTCATTTTTTTGTTCTTGAAACTGGACCCCCGCATGAGTCTTCCCAAGCTTCTGATGGCACGTGCCGTTTTCCCCGAGGTCCTCGATCGTTTGTCAAAGCACTTTGAAGTTCAAGCCAACCAGGCCGACACGGTCTGGTCCAAGGCCGAGTTGATCGAGCGCCTGCAGGGCAAACAGGCGGCTTTCACCACCGGCGGTGACCCTGTCGACGCTGAGGTGCTGGCCGCTTGCCCCGAGTTGAAAATCTGCGCCAACATGGCGGTGGGTTACAACAACTTTGACATTGCCGCGATGACGGCGGCCGGCGTGCTGGCCACCAATGCGCCAGACGTGTTGACTGAAACCACCGCCGACTTCGGCTTTGCCCTGATGATGGCCACCGCGCGCCGCATCACTGAGAGCGAACACTTTCTGCGTGCCGGCCAGTGGACCAAATGGAGCTTTGACATGTTTGCCGGCGCCGACATTCATGGCGCCACGCTGGGTATTCTGGGCATGGGTCGCATTGGTCAGGGCATTGCCAAACGCGGCGCCCACGGCTTTGGCATGAAGGTTATTTACCACAACCGCTCGCGCCTGGACGCCGCCTTGGAGGCCGACTGCAAGGCGCGCTACGTGAGCAAAGAAGAGCTCCTCAAGACGGCAGACCATCTGGTGCTGGTGCTGCCTTATTCGGCGGCGTCCCACCACACCATCGGTGCGGCCGAGCTGGCGCTGATGAAGCCCACCGCCACGCTGGTCAACATTGCGCGCGGCGGCATCGTGGACGACGCTGCGTTGGCCGTGGCATTGAAAAACCGAACCATCGCCGCTGCCGGTCTGGACGTGTTTGAAGGCGAGCCGCTGCTGCACCCCGGCCTGCTGGACGTGCCCAATGTGGTGCTGACGCCGCACATCGCCAGCGCCAGCATCCCGACCCGGCTGGCCATGGCCCATCTGGCGGCCGATAACCTGATTGCCTTTGTCAGTGGCAAGCCACCGCCTACGCCGCTCAACCCTGCGGTGTTGGCCCGGCCTTAACGTCCATAAATTTGATGTCAGACTTTTTTCTTTGGTCTTTGTTGGGGTTGGCGCTGGCCAGCGTGGTGTTGCTGCTGACCTTGCTGATGTCGGCCCGCTCGCGCACCGGCAGCGACCCCCAGATGCAAGCTGAGTTGGCGCGGCTGGCAGCAGCCAACGAGCGGCTAGAGCGCGAACTGCGCAACGAAGTACAAACCAGTGCCCGTGACACCCGCACCGAGCTGACACAAGGCTTGTCAATTTTTCAGCAGGCCTTGCTGGCGCAGTCTGGCGATGTGGCGCGCACCCAGAACACGCAAATTGACGCCTTCGGCCAGCAGCTGGCGCTGCTGCAAAAAAACCTGTCTGACACCTTGAGTCTGCAACTGTCGGGCCTGAGCGAATCCAACGCCCGCCGTATGGCCGAAGTGCGCCAAACACTCGAGGCGCAGCTGGCGCAACTGCAAGCCAGTAACGCCGCCAAGCTCGACGAAATGCGCGCCACCGTCGACGAAAAACTGCAAGCCACGCTGGAAACACGGCTGGGTGAAAGCTTCAAGCAAGTGGCTGACCGGCTTGAGCAGGTGCACAAGGGCCTGGGCGAAATGCAAACCCTGGCGCAGGGCGTGGGCGATCTCAAGCATTTGCTGACCAACGTCAAGACACGCGGTATTTTTGGCGAGGCGCAACTTGCTGCTTTGCTTGAGCAGGTCTTCACCGTAGACCAGTACGCCGCGCAAATTGCGACACGACCGGGCGGCAAGAGCGTGGTTGATTTCGCCATCAAGCTGCCCGGGCGCAGTGACTCGGGCGAGCCACTGTGGCTGCCAATTGACGCCAAGTTTCCGAACGAAGACTATGAACGTCTGCTCGACGCCCAGCAGCGCGCCGATGTACCCGCCGCAGAAGCGGCGGGCAAAGCGCTCGAGCTGCGCATCCGGCTGGAAGCCAAATCCATTGGCGACAAATACATTGAGCCGCCGTACACCACTGACTTTGCTATTTTGTTTTTGCCGACCGAGGGTCTGTACGCCGAGGTGTTGCGCCGCCCTGGCTTGATGGAGTCTTTGCAGCGCGAACACCGCGTGGTGCTGGCCGGCCCCACCACTTTGTTGGCCATGCTCAATTCCCTGCAAATGGGTTTCAGGACGCTGGCGCTGGAAAAGCGCAGCAGCGAAGTCTGGCAGGTGCTGGGCGCCGTCAAAACCGAGTTCGGCAAGTTCGGCGAGGTGCTGGCCAAGGTCAAGTCGCAAACTGAAACCGTTCTCAACACCCTGAACAGCGCCGAGCAGCGCAGCCGTGTCATGGGCAAGGCCCTGCGCCAGGTCGAGGCACTGCCTGAGACAGAGTCTGCCCGCCTGATTCCCCTCACTCCACTGGACTCTGAGCTTGATTGAGCCCGCCAACCAGGAGCTTCGCCGCGCGATGCATTCATGAGCCCTGAACTCGCGCGCATCATCCTGGCTCAAATTTGTCTGCATGCCTGCATGGCCGGCACCCGCATGGCCGCGCCTTTGCTGGCCTTGCGTGAAGGTTACAGCCCGGCGGCCGTGGGCGTTTTGCTGGCGCTGTTTGCGCTCACCCAGGTTTTTTTAGCTTTGCCTTCGGGCCGTTTCGCCGACCGCCACGGGCTCAAGCGGCCTTTGGGTTTGAGCGTCATTGCATCGGTGATTGGTGCCGGTGCGGCGGTGGCTTTCCCGGTGTTTCCGGTGCTGTGCCTGGCTGCATTGCTGACCGGGGGCGCCACCGGCAGCTCAGTGATTGCCCTGCAGCGCCATGTCGGCCGGGCTGCCAACGGCCCGCTGGAGCTGCGCAAGGTATTTGGCTGGTTGTCGATAGGCCCGGCCCTGTCCAATTTCATTGGCCCTTTTTCTGCCGGTCTCTTGATCGACCATTTCGGCCCCACCCCGGGCAGTCTGCCGGGTTACCGCGCAGCCTTTTTGGTGATGGCCTTGTTGCCACTGTTTAGTTGGTGGCTGCTAAGGCGCGTGCAGGAATTGCCCCCCATCATTGCTGCGCCTGGAAGCCCGGTGCCCAAGGCCTGGGACTTGATGTTGAGCCCTGATTTCCGCCGGCTCATGCTGGTCAACTGGCTCTTGTCTTCCTGCTGGGATGTGCACACCTTTGTGGTGCCGGTACTGGGTTTTGAGCGGGGCATACCCGCCTCTGTGATCGGAACAATCCTGGGCGCCTTCGCGATCGCGGCGGCGGCCGTGCGCGTTTTGTTGCCCCTGATCGCCAACCGTATCCGTGAATGGGCTTTGCTGTGCGCTGCCATGCTGATCACTGCGCTGCTGTTTGGCCTATACCCGCTGATGACAAGCGCCTGGGGCATGGGAATCTGTTCAGTCTTGCTTGGCCTGACACTGGGCCTTGTGCAACCCATGGTCATGAGTTTGCTGCACCAGTTGACGCCTGATGCGCGCCACGGTGAAGCTTTGGGTTTGCGCATGATGGCCATCAACGCATCCAGTGTGGTCATGCCAGTGTTGTTTGGCACGGCCGGCGCTGTTATTGGCATTGCCGGGGTTTTCTGGTTTGCCGGTGCGGCGGTGGGCAGTGGTGCGCGCGCCGCCTGGCGTCTGCGAGAGAGTATGCCCCTGGTCAGCCACTCAGGCTAATGCGCTGCCCGGGTTCAGGGCGAGAGTGCGTAGAACTTGCAGATCGCGTCCCAGGCCTCTTGCGGCTCGTCCACATAAGTGAGCAAGTCCAGATCTTCCGGTGAAATCGTACCTTCTTCGATCAGCACATCGAAGTTGATTAAGCGCTTCCAGTAGCTGCTGCCAAACAGTACGATGGGCACCGGCTTGGCTTTGCGTGTTTGCACCAGGGTGATGACTTCAAACAACTCGTCGAGCGTGCCGAAGCCGCCCGGGAAAGCCACAAGCGCCTTGGCGCGCATCATGAAATGCATCTTGCGCAGTGCAAAGTAATGGAACTTGAAGTTCAGCGAAGGCGACACATAGGGGTTAGAGCTTTGTTCGTGCGGCAAGGCGATGTTCAAGCCGATATTGGGCATGCCCATCTCATACGCTCCCCGGTTAGCCGCCTCCATGATGCCGGGGCCGCCGCCGGTACAAATGTGCAACTGCTCTTTGGCCGGGCGGGCCTGGCTGTAAGTCGCCACCAGCCGGCTGAACAGCCTGGCCTGGTTGTAGTAGCCGGCATTGCGCACCTGCCGCTGGGCTGCAGCCAAGGCTGCGGCGTCGCTGCCTGCTTGGGCGGCAGCCAGCGCTTTTTCGGCCTGCTCGGGCGGTGCAAAGCGGGCGCTGCCAAACACCACGATGGTGTTTTCAATGCCCTGGGCATGTTGATCGACCTCGGGCTTGAGCATTTCCAGTTGCATGCGCAGGCCGCGGGTTTCGCGGCGCAGCAAAAATTCAGGGTCGGCAAAGGCCAGCCGGTAGGCGTCCGGTTGCAGGGTGTAGCCCTGGTTGGAGTGGGACTCGAGTTCCGCCCAGGCGTCAGCCAGGCGACTTTCGGAAAGGTCTTGTGTAGATTGCATAGAGCCATTGTGAACGAGCCCGGGCCGCTGCACCATGAAAAAAGGCCCGCTGAATTCTCAGAGAGCCTTTGGCAAAGACGACTCAAGCCAAGGGCTAGAGCGCTGTGCGTTGGAGGGATTAGACGCGCTTGCGGTACTCGCCGGTGCGGGTGTCGATCTCGACCACATCGCCCTGGGCCACAAAAATCGGCACACCGATTTCAAAGCCAGTCGCTAACTTGGCGGGCTTGAGCACCTTGCCGGATGTGTCGCCCTTGACGGCGGGCTCGGTCCATGTGATTTCGCGCTGCACGCTGGTCGGCAGCTCGACAGAAATCGCCTTGCCTTCGTAAAATACTACTTCCAGCTCCATGCCGTCTTGCAGGTAGTTGAGCGAGTCGCCCATGTTCTCGGCTTCGACTTCGTACTGGTTGTAGTCCGCGTCCATGCAGATGTACATCGGGTCTGCAAAGTAGGAGTAGGTGCAATCTTTTTTGTCCAGAATGACCTGGTCAATCTTGTCGTCGGCCTTGAAGACGTTTTCTGTGCCGAAGCTGCCAATCAGGCTTTTGAGCTTCATGCGCACGGTGGCAGAGTTACGGCCGCCGCGGCTGTATTCGGTTTTCAGCACGACCATCGGGTCCTTGCCGTGCATGATGACGTTTCCGGCGCGGATTTCTTGAGCGATTTTCATAAAAATGTGAAGTTAGGGCCGCAGCGGGCGCTGCTTGAGTGATGCGGCAAGTTAGGGGTGCCATGCGTCTGTGTGAACAGAGCGCTAATTCCCCGAAAGCCCTTGATTTTAGCGGTTTTTAGCCACGAACTTGAGCAAGCTGTCGCCAAGCGCGTCTTGCGCCAGCAGCCTGGCCCGTGCGGCGCGGGTCTGGGCCTGCCAATCGGCCAGTGCGCCGGCATCCACCTCAGGCAGCGGCTGGCTGCTGTCGTTCCAGCCGGCATGAAAGTTTTGCGCGGTGCCTGTGAGCTGGTTTTGCTGCAAAAAAGCCGCCAGTTTGGGCAGGTGCGCGGCGTCTTGCTGCGGGTAAATCTGCCACACAAAAGGCTTGCCCGTCCATAGCGCGCGCAGCACCGAGTCTTCACCGCGCACAAAATTCATGTCGCAAGCCCACAGCAGCTTGTCATAGTCCTGCTGGCTCAGCCAGGGCAAGCAGGTCAGGCGCAGGCCTGCGCTGCCTGGCGGGCAGTTCGCTAGAGCCATTGCCGCTTTGACAGCCTGTGCGCTGCGCCCGGGCGTGACCAGAAGCTCGACAGGCCGGCCGGCCAAGCCCCGGGCCGACCACTGCCTCAGCAGCGCGGCCAGGGCTGGTGGCTCGTAGCAAAGCATGGACACCCGCAGCGGCAAAGCGCTGCCCGGCGCCGCGCCCGGCAGTCCCAGGCTGTGCAACCAGCTTCCGGCTTCCTTGGCTTCAAAAGCCGTCATGCGCTCAATCAGGCCCGCTTCGCGCAGCAAGCCGCCGGTTTGGGGGGTGAAGCCGGGATAAAAAAACCATTTTCTGCAACCGGCGGCCGGTCCGTGCTGCACCGGCGAGGGCAGGGCATGGCTGCGCGCCACATAGGCTTCGGCCGACAGGTATTCGAGGTTGAGCCAGCAGCGTCCGGCAACCGGACTGGTGTGGCCCGGCAATGGTGCGGCCAGCCAGGCGCTGAGAAATTCAGGGGGAATCTCGCAGCCAAAGGCTTCGACCAGCACCTCGCCCGGCTTGGCCGGCAGCAGGGCAGCCAGCGCGCCGGCGTCAGTGGCCTGGCCCCAGGGCAGCACCGTCACGCCGGGCGCGCCCAGCGGTGCCATCCAGCTCAGGGCAGACGCATCGTCCACCCAAAGGCGCACCGCTTGCCCGCGTGCGGCCAGGTCGGCGCTCAGGCGCCAGCTCACGCCAATGTCGCCGAAGTTGTCGATGACTTTGCAAAAAATGTCCCATTGCAGGCGGCGATTCATCACAGGATTGTCCACAATACGGACATCGCCCACCCAAGCCTCTCAAAGGAGCCGGCGCACCAACACCATGACCCAGCCCCACGAATTTGACCCCCAACTGCTCAGCGAAGTCGCTGCGCTGCCGGCCATGCCCGGGGTTTACCGCTACTTTGACGCCGAGGGCGCTGTGCTTTACGTGGGCAAGGCGCGCAACCTGAAAAAACGCGTCAGCACCTACTTTCAAAAAAGCCATGGCGGCACCCGCATCGGCCTGATGGTCACGCGCATTGCCCGCATGGAAACCACGGTGGTGCGCTCAGAAGCTGAAGCCTTGCTGCTTGAAAACAACCTGATCAAGACGCTCAACCCGCGCTTTAATATTTTGTTCAGGGACGACAAAAGTTACCCTTATCTCAAGCTCACAGCAGCGCATGCAACAGCCGCCAAGGCCCCAGCCGGGCCGGCGCCAGCTACACCCGCCGCCACGACTTTCACCCGCATGGCTTACTACCGCGGCGCCACCGAGAAAAAGCACCGTTACTTTGGGCCCTATCCCAGCGCCTGGGCGGTCAAAGAAACCATGCTGCTGCTGCAAAAAGTTTTTCGCCTGCGTAACTGCGAAGACACGGTCTTTAATAACCGCACCCGGCCTTGCCTGCTCTACCAGATCAAGCGCTGCTCTGCGCCCTGCGTGGGCCACATCAGCGCTGAAAGCTATGCGCAAGACGTCGCCAACGCCGAGCGTTTTTTGCGCGGCCAAACGCAAGAAATCGTCACCGAGCTCGAGCGAAAAATGCAGCACCACGCCGGTCTGCTTGAGTTTGAGCTGGCGGCTGAGCTGCGCAACCAGATTTCGGCGCTCTCCAAAATCATGCACCAGCAGTCTATGGAGTTGGGCGGCAAAAACGCCGACGTTGACGCCGACATCCTGGCCGTCAAGCTGCATGGGGGTAAAGCCTGCGTCAACCTGGCCATGGTGCGCGGAGGCCGGCATCTGGGCGACCGCCCTTACTTTCCCAGCCACGTGCAAGACGCCAGCGAACTGGCCGCGCTGCAGACTGACGACGCAGCAAGCGACGCAGCCAAGTCGGTGGAGTCTATGGTGCTCGAAGCCTTTATTGCCCAGCACTACCTCGATGTGCCCGTGCCAGCCACGCTGATCTGCAGTGCGCCGGTTGACAAACTGCTGATCCGTGCGCTGTCTGCACAAAGCGGCGTCAAGCTCGCCGCCATTCACCAGCCGCGCGAGCAGCGCCGCATCTGGCTGGACATGGCGCAAAAAAATGCCGATCTGCAACTGGCCCGCCTGCTGGCAGAAGAAGGCTCGCAACAAGCGCGTACCCGGGCACTGGCTGAAGCACTTGACATGCCGCTCGACAAGCTCGACACCCTGCGCATTGAGTGCTTTGATATTTCCCACACCGCAGGCGAATCCACCCAGGCCTCTTGCGTGGTGTTTGAGGCGCACAAAATGCAAAACGCTCAATACCGGCGCTACAACATCGACGACATCACCCCCGGCGACGACTACGCCGCCATGCGCCAAGTGCTGCTGCGCCGCTATACCAAGCTGGCCGAAGCGGCCCGCCACAACGAAGCCCGGCTGCCCGATCTGGTGTTGGTTGACGGCGGCAAGGGTCAGGTGTCGATGGCGCGTCAGGTTTTTGAAGAGCTGGGTCTGGATCTCGGCTTGATCGCCGGCGTCGAAAAAGGCGAAGGCCGCAAAGTCGGCCTGGAAGAGTTGGTGTTTGCCGACGGACGCGAGAAAGTCCAGCTCGGCAGTGAGTCGGCCGCCTTGATGCTGATTGCGCAGATCCGCGACGAAGCACACCGTTTTGCCATCACCGGCATGCGGGCACGCCGCGACAAGGTGCGGGTAGGCGGCAGCAAGCTCGAAGACATTGCTGGCATCGGCCCCAAAAAACGCGCCAGTTTGCTGCAGCGCTTTGGTGGCATTCGCGGTGTGGCCTCGGCCAGCGCCCAGGATATAGCCACTGTCGAAGGCATTTCGCGTGAGCTCGCCGACGAGATTTACCGCGCTTTGCACTGAGCCAAAGCGCCGATTTAGCGTCCTGCCCCGCTCAACCTGCAGCCCGAGCTAAGACTCATGCCAAAATCTACTCATGTTTCTGACCATTCCTACCATCATGACCTGGACCCGCATCGTGGCGATTCCATTGATCGTGGGGGTGTTTTACATTGACTTGCCCGAGCCCACCCGCAACCTGATCGCCACGGTCTTGTTCGTTTTATTTGCCGCCACCGACTGGCTGGACGGCTTTTTGGCCCGCAAACTCAACCAAATTTCTTCTTTCGGCGCTTTCCTGGACCCGGTGGCCGACAAGTTTTTGGTGTGCGCATCCTTGCTGGTGCTGGTGCAGTTGCAGCGGGCCGACGTGTTTGTGGCGCTCATCATCATCGGGCGTGAAATCGCGATTTCGGCCCTGCGCGAGTGGATGGCCCAAATTGGCGCCACCAAAAGTGTGGCCGTGCACATGCTCGGCAAGCTCAAGACCACCGTGCAGATGCTCGCCATCCCTTTTTTGCTTTACCACGGCACGCTCTTCGGTGTTATTGACACCCAGCTCTGGGGCACCTGGCTGATCTGGATTTCAGCGGTCCTGACCGTCTGGTCCATGGTTTATTACCTGCAAAAAGCCATCCCCGAAATTCGCGCTCGCACCAAATGAGCGCTGCTCCCAGCGCCAGCGTGCAAAGCGCGGACAGCCTTTGGCTACGAGCCATGCCCTTGGTGTTTGTGCTCATCTGGAGCACCGGCTTCATCGTTGCCAAGTTCGGCTTGCCTTATGCGCCGCCTTTGACCTTTCTGGCATGGCGTTACGGCTTTTCTATCGTCTGCTTTCTGGTCTGGATTCAACTCTGCGGCGCAGTCTGGCCGCAACGCGGCAGCCAGTGGCTGCACCTGGCTGTGACCGGCTCTCTGATGCACGCAGGCTACCTGGGCGGCGTGTGGGTAGCGGTCAAAGCCGGCATGGGCTCGGGTCTGACGGCTTTGATTGTGAGTTTGCAGCCTGTGCTCACAGCGGTCTGGCTGTCGCAATGGGCAGGGCAGGGCGCTGCGGCCCATCAAGTCAGCCGCCGGCAGTGGCTGGGCCTGGCACTGGGTCTGGGTGGTTTGCTGTTGGTGGTCTGGCGCAAGCTGGGTGCGGGCAGTGAGGTCAGTGGGTTGACGCTGGGCGCTGCGGTCTTTGCGCTCTTGAGCATCACGGCCGGCACGCTTTACCAAAAACACTTTATGCAGCCCACCGACGTGCGCACTGCCAACGTGATTCAGCTGGCCGCCGCGCTGCTAGTGACGCTGCCGCTGACGCTCTTGGAGGCCGAAGCCATCGCCTGGAACGGCGCATTCATAGGCGCCATGGCCTGGGCGGTGCTGGCGCTCACGCTGGGCGGCAGTTCCTTGCTTTACCTGCTGATCCAGCGCGGCGCTGCCACTGCAGTGACCAGCTTGCTCTACCTGGTGCCACCCAGCACGGCCCTCATGGCCTGGGCTTTGTTTAACGAAGAAATCACCTTTGCCACGCTGCTGGGCACCGTCATCACAGCCATCGGCGTGAGCCTGGTGGTGCGGCCGGCCCGGGCACCCCAACCCAGCGCCTTGCAATAAAACTAATTTCAACCTGAAGGAAACACCATGAAACCCCACACCGGTAAAAAAAGAATTGCTGTCATCCCCGGCGACGGTATCGGCAAAGAAGTCATGCCCGAAGGCGTGCGCGTCATGGAAGCGGCCGCCACCAAGTTCGGCATTGACCTGCAGTTTGACCACTTCGATTTTTCGAGCTGGGACTACTGCGAAAAACACGGCCAGATGATGCCCGACAACTGGAAAGACCTGGTTGGCGGACATGACGCCATTTATTTCGGTGCGGTCGGCTGGCCCGCGAAAATTGCTGATCACATTTCGCTCTGGGGGTCACTTCTGTTGTTTCGCCGTGAGTTTGACCAATACATCAACCTGCGCCCGGCCCGGTTGATGCCCGGCATCATCGCGCCCGTGGTTCGGCGTGACGGCAGCCCGCGTCAGCCCGGCGAGATTGATTTTTACATCGTGCGCGAAAACACTGAAGGTGAATACTCTAGCATCGGCGGGCGCGCCTTTCCCGGCACCGAGCGCGAATTTGTTGTGCAGCAGTCAGTGTTCTCGCGCATCGGCGTGGACCGCGTGCTCAAGTTTGCTTTTGAGCTGGCCATGACCCGGCCTAAAAAACACCTGACCAGCGCCACCAAGTCCAACGGCATTTCTATATCGATGCCTTATTGGGACGAGCGCGTGGAAGAGATGGCCAAGGGCTACCCTGATTTGCGGCTGGACAAATTCCATATCGACATCCTGACCGCGCACTTTGTGCAGCGCCCTGATTTCTTTGATGTGGTGGTGGCCAGCAATTTGTTTGGCGACATCCTGAGCGACCTGGGCCCGGCTTGCACCGGCACCATCGGCATTGCGCCCAGCGCCAACCTCAACCCCGAGCGCAAGTTCCCTTCGCTGTTTGAGCCAGTGCACGGCTCGGCCCCCGACATTGCCGGCCGCAGCATTGCCAACCCCATCGGGCAGATCTGGTGCGGCGCCATGATGCTGGAGTTTCTGGGTCACAAAGAAGCGCATGACGCTGTGCTGGCCGCCATCGAAAAAGTGCTTTCTCCCGGCAGTGGTGCGCCCCGCACCCCGGACCTGGGCGGTACGGCCGGCACCTCAGATGTCGGCAAGGCCATTGCGGCGGCACTTTAAGGCTTGCTCGCTAATCCCAACTGATAGCACGCGCGGCACGGCGACGCAATAGGGTTTGGGCGAGGTGTTGAGGCTGCAAAGAGGCTTAGAATCCGCCTCCCCCCACCTGAAAAAAGTGCCGGTGCAGACTTCAGTGCTGATTGCACTTTGCTCTTCGTAAGCCCTCTTTGCGTACAAATTAACTCATCAGCGACAAGGCATACCCCGTGAATAAATCAGATTTAATTGAGCACATTGCTCAGCAAGCCGACATTTCTAAAGCTGGCGCCTCCCGCGCCCTGGAAGCCGCCATCGATGCCATCACTGACGCCTTGAAAAACGGTGACAGCGTTTCGCTGGTCGGTTTCGGCACTTTTGTCGCTACAGAACGCGAGGCCCGCACCGGCCGCAACCCCCGTACCGGCGTTGCGATTAAAATCGCCAAAGCCAAAGTTCCGAAGTTCCGTCCGGGCAAAGCCTTGAAGGATGCATTGAACTGATGCAGACGAAATAAGAAGTTAGAAGTGGGGTGCTTAGCTCAGTTGGTAGAGCAGCGCCCTTACACGGCGTAGGTCGGCGGTTCGAGCCCGTCAGCACCCACCAATAACTCTGAAGACGGCGAACAAAGCAGTTCGCCTTTTTTTCGTGCATTGCTTCATGTTCAGCGGTCAACAGCCAGGTCGATAAACAGGAATTCTCAGATGTTTGATTTCATTCGCAAGCACACCAAAATAACGATGTGGCTGCTGTTTTTGCTGATCGTTCCGTCCTTTGTGTTGCTGGGCATGAACGACCACACCCGCTCTACCGGCACTGCCGCTGTGGCCCAAGTAGACGGTCGCGACATCACCCAGGCTGAATGGGACGCCGCCCACCGCACCGAAATCGACCGCCTGCGCGCCTCGATGCCCTCGCTGGACATCAAGCTACTGGACTCGCCCGAAGCGCGCTACGCCACGCTGGAGCGACTGGTCAGCGAGCGCGTGATGGCGGCTGCCGCCGACAAGTTTTACCTGGGTGCCAGCGACCAGCGCTTAGCCCGTGAATTGCAGAACAACCCTCAAATTGCGGCGCTGCGCAAGCCCGACGGCTCGCTCGACATGGAGCGCTACCGACTGCTGCTTGGCAGCCAGGGCATGAGCCCCGAGATGTTTGAAGCGAAAGTTCGTTCTGACCTCTCAACCCGCCAGGTCATGACCGGCGTGGCCGCTACCGGTTTTTCTTCACCCGCTGTGGCCGACACCGCCCTCAACGCTTACTTTGAAAAGCGCGAGTTGCAACTGGCCCGCTTCAGCCCTGCCGACTACGCCGCCAAACTCAGCGCCACCGATGCCGATCTGGAGCAGTACTACCAGGCCAATCTCGCCTTGTTCCGCGCCCCCGAGCAAGCCAGTATTGAGTATGTGGTTCTGGACGCTGAAGCCGTGGGTAAAACCATCACGCTCAACGAGTCAGACGTCAAAACCTATTACGAGCAAAACGCCCAACGCATGAGCGGCGCTGAAGAGCGCAGGGCCAGCCATATTTTGCTCAACGCACCGAAGTCCGCCCCGGCGGCCGAGCGTGAAGCTGCCAAAACCAAAGCCGCCCAGTTACTCGCTACCGTGCGTAAAACACCAGACAGCTTTGCCGAGCTGGCCCGTAAAAACTCGCAAGACACAGGCTCTGCCGCTAAAGGCGGCGACCTCGATTTCTTTGGTCGCGGCGCCATGGTCAAGGTCTTTGAAGACACGGCCTTTGCGCTGAAAAAAGGCGAAATCAGCGACGTTGTTGAGAGCGACTTCGGCTTTCACATCAT
>JBIKHX010000069.1:0-8258 GCA_044361945.1 Polaromonas sp.
CTTTGTGTTTGCCGGCTGCGCGCTGGTGCTGGCCACCCTCGCCGGCGTGCTGGTGGGCTATGTGGTGACACGGCGCCAGAGCGCAGACAGCAAGCTGCTGGACTTTTTGGTGATGATCCCTTTTGTCGTGCCGGGCACCGTGCTGGGCATTGGTTACGCCAGCGTCTTTAACGGCCCACCTCTGCTGCTCACAGGCAGCGCCGCCATCATGGTGATCGTCTACTTTGTGCGGCGACTGCCTTATGTGGTGCGCTCGTCTTCGAGCATGGTTCACCAGATTGATGCCTCGCTGGAAGAGGCCTCTGCCAGCCTGGGCGAAAAACCCATGAAGGGCTTTCGCCGCATCATGGTGCCTTTGATGCGCCCCGGCATCCTGGCCGGCGTGGTGATTGCCTGGCTGGAGATCTTCAACGAACTCTCTGCCACCCTGGTGCTCTACACAGGCGCCACCCGCACCCTGCCGATTGCCGCCTACCAGCAGGCTTTTGGCGGCGACTTCGGCGTGGCAGCGGTTTATTCAAGCTTGCTGATCCTGATCACCGCCATCACGCTCGGCCTGGCGCTCAAGCTGGGCAAGATGGACGAGCAGAACTTTTAGTCCACAAAAAAGCCCTGACTCGCAGGGCTTTTGATAGATGCCGCGCACCGGCTGCTGCCGGCGCGAGCGCGTGCTTTGAATTACTTCTTTTTGGCAGTTTTGACGACTGAGTCCACGGCTGTTTGCATCTGGGTAGCAGCGGCTTTCATGCCCTTGCTGACGGCAGCGAAAGCGTCCGGTACAGGATGGGCTTTTTCGATGGCTTCCACCGTGGTGTGGAACTGAGCAAAACCCAGGGCCGTGACGTCCTTGAGGTTCTTGGTGGCCGTGGCCATGCTCTCTTCGGCCAGGGCTTTCATGGTTTCAAAAGCACCTTGTGGCTCTTTAACGCTTTTGAAAGACTCGAAGGTAGCAGTCATGGAAGCCTGAGCGGCATGCGCCTGCTTTTGAGCCAGTTCGCCCCAAGCTTCGAGGTTGGCCATCAAAGGCTTGAGGGCCTCCTGGGAAGCGGCCGGGTTGAACTTGGCGGCGTTTTCCTTGAAGGTATTGGTGATGGCGTCGAAAGAAGTGTTGTTAAACATGGATGACCTTTAAAAATTTTGTTGCAGTGCAGCAATCTTAAAGGCTAAACCATGAAAGGCAAGGCTTCAAGGGCGCCCAAACCCCTCTTTAGTGAGCCCTCACTAGCTGCCTTCCATGGCCAAATGAATACCCCCTGAGACGCAGCGGGGGCTGTCAATCCTTCTTAAAGCCAATGCTTTTGACAATGGCCTGCAATTGTTCGCGCTCGGTGCGCAGCGTGCGGGACATCTCTGCGGGGGTGGACAAGATGGGGTCGATGCCGCCGTTGACCAGCTTCTCGCGCAGCGGTCCGCTTTTGGCGGCCTGGGCAAAGGTGCGCGAAATTTTGTCGGTGATGTCGGCCGGCAGATTGGCCGGGCCGGCCACACCGTACCAGCTGGTGATGTTGACTGTCGGGAAACCCAGCTCGGCAAATGTGGGCACATCGGGCAGCATGCTCGAACGGGTGGCTGTGGTCACACCCAAAGCCTTGAGACGGCCCGACTTGATGTGCGGCAACACCGCCGCTGGCGTGGCAAAAGACAGTTGCACCACATTGGCCAGCAGGTCAATGACCGCAGGGCCGCTGCCTTTGTAGGGCACATGCAGCACCTCGATGCCAGCTTTGTTCAGAAATACTTCCATGGCCAGATGCGTCAGGCCGCCACTGCCGCCTGAGGAGTAGTTGAGTGCCTTGGGCTGCGCTTTGGCCTTGGCGATCAGTTGCTGCACATTGCTGACCTGCGCGTCGGTGTGCGCCACCAACAACAAGGGGGTGGTGGCCAGCATGGCGATGGGCGTGAAGTCTTTGTTGGCTTCGAAGCTGTATTTCTGCAGCAGCGTCGCGTCAATGAACTGCGACACACTAAAAAACAGCAGCGTGTAGCCGTCTGCAGCCGAGCCGGCCACAAAATCCAGGCCCAGCATGCCGGCGGCTCCAGAGCGGTTTTCCACCACCAGCGATTGTTTCCAATTTTCAGAAGCAATCTGCGCGAAGACTCGGCCGGCAAAGTCGGTGCCGGCACCGGTGGAGGTGGGCACCACCCAGCGAACGGGTTTGTTGGGGTACGTGGCGGCGGTTTGGGCCAAAGACAGGCCGGGCGTCAGGGCAGCCAGCGAAGAGGCACAGGTGAGCAATGCAGATCGGCGGTTCATGGTGGTCATTGTGGGGGTCCTATTTTTTCAACGAAGTGAAGAAAAACCTTTCGCATCTTATGCTGAAATGCAGGGCTATCTTATTCTTGACCACCCAGCCCGAAGGACAACCCCATGAGCCCAGACAACGTGCGTGCAGCCTGGCGAGAACTGACCCGAACCCGCCAATTGGTGCGCGTGCCCGGGGTGTATGACGGTTTGTCTGCGCGCATCGCGCAACAGGTGGGTTTCAGAGCTGTGGCGTTTTCGGGCAACGCGGTGTCTGCCAGCTTGCTGGGCATGCCCGATGTCGGCATGCTGGGCATGAGCGAAAACCTCGAGCATGTGGGGCGCATCGCGCGGCAGTTGGACATCCCGGTGATCTGCGACGCCGACACCGGTTACGGCGGTGTACTCAATGTGGTGCGCACCGTGCAGGAGTTTGAAGCCGCCGGCATTGCCGCCATCCATATTGAAGACCAGGTCACGCCCAAGCGCTGCGGGCTTTTGCCCCAGGGCATCCCGGTGGTCAGCCAGGAAGAACACGCTCAAAAAATCCGGGCAGCGGTACAAGCGCGGCGCAGCCCCGATTTCTGGGTCATTGCCCGCACCGACGCCAAGTCCATGCACGGCTTAGAAGACGCAGCCCGGCGAGGCCGCGCTTATGTGCAAGCCGGCGCCGACGCCGTCCTGGTCATGGGCGCCAACACCTCTGAAGAATTGCGCTACGTAGCCGGCGTGGTCCGTGCGCCGCTGGTCACCGTGATCCAGGAATCAGCGCCGACCAACCAACTGACAGACGCCGTGCTGCAAGAAGTCGGCTGCGTGTTGGCACTGCATGCGGGTACCACCCGCTATGCCGCGGTACAGGCCATGCACGAGGTGCTGAGCACACTGCATCGCGACCAACATACCCACGCGGTGAATCACCGCATGGCCAGCTTTGAGCAATACAACCAAGCGCTCGGTTTGCCCGCTTGGCTGGCGCTCGAGGCCGAGCTTCTCCAGCCGATGGACGGCAACAACTAAGTTCCAGCATGACACACACACTGTTTGACAAAATTTGGGCTCTCCACCATGTGGACACGCGCGCCGACGGCAAGCACTTGCTTTACATGGACCGCCACGCCGTGCATGAGCTGCATGCACCGCACGCCTTTGGCCTGCTGGACGAAAACGAGCGTACCGTTCGCCGTACCGACTTGACGATGGTGGTGCAAGACCACACCGTGCCCACACGACCCGGCGTGATCCGGATCTCACCGCACATTCAGGCCACGCTGCAGGCCGGTTTGCGTCACGGCGTGAAGGTGCTCGATGTGAACGACCCTGAGCACGGCATCGTGCACGTGGTCACGCCGGAGCTCGGCATCGCCCTGCCCGGCTTGACGCTGGCCTGCCCCGACAGCCACGCTTCGACTGTAGGTGCCATTGGCTGCCTGGCTTTTGGCTGCGGCACCACCGAGCTGGTGCATGTGCTGAGCACCCAGGTGATGGCCATGGAAAAACCACGGCAAATGCGCATCTGGCTGGACGGCAGCCTGTCGGACTGGCTCAACGCCAAAGACGTTGCGCTGGCGCTGATACGCCGAATGGGTGTGAGCGCTGCACGCGGCACGGCAGTGGAATATTGCGGCCCGGTGGTCCAGGCCATGGACATCGAATCACGCATGACGCTGTGCAACATGACCATTGAGTGGGGCGGGCGCACCTGCCTGATTGCACCCGACGAGAAAACCATAGCCTGGTGCAAGGGACGGCGCGGCGCACCCCAAGGACAGGCCTGGGACGAGGCGCTCGCCTGGTGGCAGACCCTGCACTCCGATGCCGACGCAAGCTTTGACGAAGAGCACCACCTGGACTGCACCGACTTGTCACCGCAACTCACCTGGGGAACCGATCCCGCACAGGTCATTGGTATCAACGAAGCCGTGCCGCAGCCCATGGCGCTGGGCGCATCGGCGCAAGAAAGGGCTGCACGCGCCTTGGCCTACATGGCGGTGAAGGCCGGGCAATCTCTGGACGGCCTGGCGATTGATCGGGTCTTCATAGGCTCTTGTTCCAACGCCCGTCTGCCAGACCTGCGCACTGCGGCCCGCGTGGTGCAGGGCCGTCAGGTCGCCGCCGGCGTGCAAGCCCTGGTGGTGCCGGGCTCGAGCACCATCAAAAGGCAGGCCGAAGCCGAAGGTCTGGACCAGATATTCCTGCAAGCCGGCTTTGAGTGGCACGAGGCCGGGTGCTCCATGTGCGCGGGTGCCAACGGCGACATCGGCTCACCGGGCCAGCGCTGCGTAGCCACTTCCAACCGCAATTTTGAAAACCGCCAGGGCCGCGATGTCCGCACCCACCTGGCCAGCCCGGCGATGGCAGCGGCCGCCGCAATTGCCGGCCATTTAACGGACGTCAGGCGCCTGATGGAGACACCGGCATGAAACGCGAACCCCTGATTGAAGTGCACGGCGCCGCCGCCCCTTTGCTGCGAGACGACGTGGACACCGACCAGATCATCCCGTCGGCCTACCTCAAAGACATGAATGCCGACATGGCGCAAGGCTTACTGGCTTACATGCGGCGCACGCCCGACGGCCAGGTGAACCACGACTTTGTGCTCGAGCGCCCGGCCTTCAAGGCTGCACCCATCTTGATTGTGGGCAGCAACTTCGGCTGCGGCAGTTCGCGCGAGCACGCGGTGTGGGCGATCAAAGCCTTTGGCATTCGCTGCGTGATCGGCGTGGCCATGGCAGATTTCTTCAGAGAAAACTGCGTGAACAACGGCGTGCTGCCCATTTCACTGGAATTGCCCGCCTGGAACGAACTGTCTCAATGGGCGGTGGCCGCTGAGGGCCAACAAGCACTGCACGTGGACCTGGCCCACGGCGTGATCAAGACCGACGCCGGCCAGCGGTGGCATTTTGAGATAGCCTCCCACGCCCGCACCCTGCTGATGGAAGGTCTGGACGACATCGGCCTGACGCTCAAACACATGAGCGCCATCGAAGCCTGGGAAGCGCGCACCACCCGGCAGCGCCCCTTTTTGCAAAGCTGCCCGGCGATCAGCACTTGAGGCAGCGCGGCCTCAGACTTTTTTGACTTTAGGCACCTTGATCTTGAACAACTTGGCGGCGTTGCCACCAGTGATCAGGTCACGGTCATCTTTGTTCAATTTTTTCACCGCAGAGACCAGGCCCAACGGATCCACTTCTGCCATGTCGTAGGGATAGTCGGTTCCCAACATCACATGGTCGGCACCAAAACGCTCAATCATGTTGCGCAGCATGCCGGGGTCAAAAGTGATGGTGTCGAAATAAAACTTTTCCAGGTAAGACGATGGCTTGCGCTTGATGACTGTGCGGCCGTCAGCACGCGCGCCCCAGACGTGGTCCATCCTGGCCCAGTAATGCGTCAGGTAGCCGCCGGCATGGGCCAGCAACACCTTTAACTTCGGGTTGCGCTCCATGACACCGTCAAAGATCAGGTGACTGACCGCAATGGTGGTGTCTAAGGGGTTGCCGATCACGTTGTTGAAATAGTGGTTTTCCAGGCGGCTGGCTTCGGTAAAGCCGTTCGGATGAATGAACAGGGGCACGCCCAGTTCACTGACCCGGCTGAAAAATTTCTCCAGTTTGAGCGAAGGATCTGTCAGGTTTTTACCGTTGACATGGGTGTTGATCTCAATACCGCGCAGCCCCAGCTTCTGGACGGCGTAATTGAGCTCTTTGACCGCCAGGCCGGCGTCTTGCAGGGGCACAGTGCCCAGAGCGATCAAGCGGTCAGGGTGGGTGGCCGCCAGCTTGGCCATGCCCTCATTGACATCGCGTGCCAGCTCGGCGCCAAAGGCAGGCTCTGCAAAGTAATAGTACTGAAAAGGGGCAGGCGACACGGCTTGAATGTCCACACCCATGCGGTCCATGTCTTGAATACGCACAGACACATCAGACAGCATGGGTGCGCGGTCACGCATCTGCTTGGCATTGGTTTCACGCGTCAACTGGTTGGCAAAAATATGCCCGACCTCTTGCTCAATCGGTTTTAAAACCGATGCTTTCTGGCCGACTGTCGGGTTGAAGTAATGGCAGTGCACGTCCACATTGAGATGCCCGTCTTTGCGGTTTGCCAGCTTTTTGGTGGCCAGTGAGGTGAACATGCCAGCTGCGCCCTTGGCTTGTTTGCCATGCTGGTGATAGGGGTGCTTGCAGGTGGGCGCGCAAGTAAAAATCATGAAGAGGTCTCCGTTGGCTTAATTAAGAATTGAGTTTAATACGGGCAGACAACCAGCGCGTCTGCTGCCCGGCATCAGCGCCGCGATGCTTGTGATGCGAGAAAAATACCTGGCAAGATCAGTCCCGCACCGATGACGTGGTGAAAGCCCATCGACTCACCCAGTAACAACCAAGCTGCCAAGCCACTGTACAAAGGGCTCATGTAAAGACTGGTGGCCACCCGGCTGGCGCCCAGCACTTTCTGACAAAACCCATACGCCCAGTAGGCTCCCACACCCGGCACCAGTCCCGCCACAACCACCAGAAAACTGGCTTGCGCGCTCCAAGGCGGGGTGTCTGCCTGCAGCCATTCCCAAACTGCAAAAGGCAAAAGCACCAGAACACCACCCATGCAAATGGCCGCCAGACGCGCCGTAGCACTCAGCGGGCTGGCCCACTTTTTTTGCAGCAATGCATAGCCGGCCCATGAGGTCATGGCCAACACAATCCAGCCGTCACCCGACGTCCATTGCACTTGCGCCAGTGACATCCACTGGCCTTTGACCACCACATGGCACACGCCCGTTAGGGCAAGGACCACGCCCAAAGCCTGTCGCCAGGAAAAACGCTCACCCAGCCACAGCACCGCACCCAGCGCAATCAGCACCGGGGAGGCGGCGTAGATCAGCGCGATATTCATCGCAGAGGTAGTCTTGGCACCCTGATAAACCCAGGCACCGCAAACCAGCATGCCCAAAGTGCCCAGCGCCAGGTATTGCCAGCCCAGCTGCAAGGTGCTGCTGCGTACGCGCCAGAGTTCCTTGCGGGCGATAAAGCTCAATATAAATCCCGCCAAACTCCAGCGCCCCAAAGCGAGCATGTGCGGCTCAACCACCCCGGGCGCGCTACGGGCAACGAGGTAGTTAACGGACCAGAGGGCGGGCGTGATCCATAAGAGAGTCAGCGCCAGACGTTGTCGCGACTCGGGTGTTGTTAAGGAAATCATTGAGCCCAAGGGTAACTTGATTTAGCAGCCCAATTAAAATTAGCTAACGCGAAGCTCTATCGCTCGCATCACCTTAATTTTTCGGCGTCAGACGTGCAAGGACTTGGCGGGCACAGTTAAATCCAGGCGCAAAAAGGCTTCTGGCGGTGCGTCATTTTTTTCCATCAGCTTGCCAATCTGTTCCAGCAAGCGCGCCTCCACTGCCGCGTCCCGGATAGGTTCTAACTGGGCCGGATCGGAGGCCAGATCAAACAGCACCGTCGTGGTGTCCTCGTAGCCGCTTCCCTGACCCGTGTGACCCACCGGCTGGCCCTTTGCATTGCGCCGCGCCGGCACTTTGAGAAGCGGCACGCCCTGGGTGAAGTTGAAACCGCGCGCCAACTCGGCCTGGGCGAGGTCGGCCACGGCAAACATGGACTTCAGGTGCATAGGCATCAAGGTGTATTCATACAAATCCTGACGCGTCATGTCCTGCGGGTAGCGGAAATAGGTGTAGCGCCCGTCGGTGATATTGGTAGCCGCCCCAAACATGCCGTAAATGGCTGCTTCACGCAGCGGCATGTCTTGCTCCAGCAAAGGCATCAGGGAGTGGCCCTCGACCGTGGCCGGCGGTTTCATGCCGTGCAGATCCAGCAAGGTGGGCATCAAGTCGGGGGTTTGGGTCAATGCCTGGCGGCGCTGGCCGGCTTGAGCAGTAAAAGCCGGATGCGCAATCACCAGGGGGATATGCGCGATTTCGTTAAAAAATGGCATGCGGTTTTTGCCCCACCAGTCATGCTCGGCCAGTAAAAAACCGTGGTCAGTGCTCAGGATGACAGTC
>JBIKHX010000070.1:0-8257 GCA_044361945.1 Polaromonas sp.
CCTGGTGGCTGGCCCGCTAGCGCCGCACGCTGCAGACCAGCTCGCCCGGGTCGTTGTGCACAACGGCTCTTTCATTTTTGGCTTGCGCCACGGCCATGTCACGCGGCAATTCCACGCCGTTTTTCACCGCCAGCACCTCGGCCATCACACTGACCGCAATCTCTGAAGGCGTCTTGCTGCCGATATAGATGCCGATGGGCCCGCGCAGGCGTGCAAGCGTCAATTCGCTCAGTTCAAAGTGCTCGGCCATGCGCTGGTGCCTGGCTTCATTGTTGCGCCGCGAGCCGATCGCACCGATGTAAAACGCATCGGTGTTCAGCGCCTCGAGCAGGGCCAGGTCGTCCAGCTTGGGGTCGTGCGTGAGCGCAATCACGCAGCTGCGGCGGTCGGGCTTGAAGGCGTTGACCACATCGTCGGGCATGTCGCTCAGCACCACCGCGCCCGCCACCGACCAGGCGCTGCGGTACTCCTCGCGCGGGTCGCAGACCGTCACGGCAAAGCCGCTGAAAAGCGCCATGGTGGCCAGGTATTCAGTCAGCTGACCGGCGCCTATGAGCAGCATGCGGTATTCGGGGCCAAAGGTATTGACCAGCTCGGTGGCCGTGACGCTGAGCTCACTCGGTGCGGCACTCAGGCTCTGGCTGACCCTGCCGTCTTTGAGGCTGACCTGGCGCTGCATCAGCTGGCCGGCTTCGAGCGCACTCACCAGGGTGGCCAAGTCGGCTGCGCTCGGGTCAAACTCCAGCAGCAACTCCAGGGTGCCTCCGCAGGGCAGGCCAAAGCGGTGGGCTTCGTCTGCGCTCACGCCGTATTTGATGAAAGCCGGCGGCCCCGAAGGAATCGCCTTGCCTTGAACCGCTGCGCCCTCAATCTGGCCGGCCGCATAAGCCTGGGTGTATTGGTAGATCAAGTCGTCTTCAATGCAGCCGCCCGAGACCGAGCCGACCACCGTGCCGTCTTCACGCAACGCCATGATGGAGCCGACCGGCCGGGGCGACGAGCCCCAGGTTCGCACCACCGTGGCCAGCAGGGCGCGCTGGCCGGCATGGCGCCAGTCGCGAAGGGTGCGCAAAACCATGACATCGAGGTTTTCCATGAGGGTGTTCTTTTGAGTGCGTCAGGCTTTGATTCGCGCCAACTCAGCGGCTCAGCCAGATGACGGCAGCCAGCACCACGGCACCCACGCCCCAGGCCCAGATCGGCACACCGCCACCGCCGGCTTCAGCCGGAGCCTCAGCGCCAGCCGCCGCCGCGGCCGCATCACGCGCGGCATAAGAATCAGGATGCTGCTTT
This sequence comes from Polaromonas sp., assembly GCA_044361945.1. Taxonomy (GTDB): domain Bacteria; phylum Pseudomonadota; class Gammaproteobacteria; order Burkholderiales; family Burkholderiaceae_C; genus Polaromonas. Next base: position 1,294 of record JBIKHX010000070.1, read on the forward strand.
TGCATTTCCAGGTCAAAGCGCTTGAAAAAATCTTCCGCCATCGATTTGGCCGCGCCGTCAATCAAACGCTGGCCCAGTTGCGCGACCTTGCCGCCCACCGACGCCTGCACCGTGTAGGCCAGCTCGCAACCGGCGGCGTTCGGCGTGAGCACCACCGCCGCACTGCCCTTGCCATGCCCGGCCGGGCCGCCTTGGCCCTCAAAGGACAGCTTGTAACTGGCCGGCGCTTGAATGTCGCTGAGTTCGATATTGCCTTTGAACTTGGCCGAGACGGGCCCGATCTTCAGCGCCATACCAATGGCGTACTGGTTCTCACCCGAAGCTTCGACCTTGTCGCAACCGGGGATGCAGACCTTGAGCACCTCAGGGTCGTTGAGCGCGTCCCAGGCTTGTTGTTGGGTGACGGCGAGTTGCCGACTGGCTTGCATTTCCATGATGGATTCCTTTTATCTCGATTTGATCATGCCAGCGCAGTGAAAAAAGACGGGGGCTGGTTTTTCTTTAGGACTTCATCAGCGCGGCCAGACTGGCGGCAAGTTCTTCCAGGCGGCTTAAATTGTGCACGGCCAGCATGCCGTCTGCGTGGCGGTGCAGCACGCTGGCACCGCGGGCCAGCGGAGCGTAGCCTTCAAAACGCAGCAAGGGATTGAGCCAGAGCAAGCGGCGGCTGCGCCGGCGCAACCAGGCGAGCTCGCGGTCCAGGTCTTCGGGCTCACCGGTGTCCAAGCCGTCGGTGATGACCAGCACCACCGTGCGCCGCCCGACCAGCCGGCGGGCATGCTGCGTGCGCAGGCTGGCCAGCGACACACCCAGCTGGGTGCCGCCGGCAAAGTCTTCAATGGCCCCGCTGGCGTGCGCGAGCATCTCGTCGGTGTCGGCCGCTTCAAAGGCCGGGCTCAGATCGGTCAGGCCCATGCCAAACGCAAATACATCGCGCTGTGGATGGCGCCGGGTGGCGGCATGCAAAAAGGCCAGCAGCAGCCGGGCGTAGCGCTCCATCGAGCCCGACACATCCACCAGCACCAGCAGCGGCAGCGGCTGCTGCCGGCGTTGCAGCCGCGGCAGGTGCATCAGCTCGCCGCCCGTGCGCGCGGCGTGGTGCATCACCCCGGGCCAATGGATGCGTGCACCGCTGCCGGCCGGCCGGCTGCGGCGTGACTTGAACTCTGGCAGCGGCAGCTTGATGTCTCGCGCCAGCTTTTCAACCAGCCGGTATTCAGTCGCTGACAGCGAATTGAAATCAGCGTGCTGAAGGCGCTGGATGTCGCTGGCCGTCATGACCGCGTCGAACTCAATCTTCTGGTCTTCGGTGCTGGGCTTGGCTTGCTGGCCATAGGTTTGCTGAGCCGTCAGCGCTTCGCGCACGCGCGGGCGGCGCTTGCTCGGCTCGGCCTTGCCCTCGGCACTGGGCAGCAATTGGGCCAGCAGCTTGTTGGCAAGTTTCGGGTCTTGAAAGTAAACGTCAAAAAGCTCGCGAAAGACCAGCCGGTCTTGCTCGCGGCTGACCATCACAGCCTCAAAGGCGGCACTCAGGTCTGGCTTGTCGCTCACGCCAACGGCCAGCACGGCTTCTTTGGCCAGGGCGATGCGGCTGCTGTCCACCTTGACACCGGCTCGGCGCAAGGCCCGGCCAAAGCCGGCGACGTTGTCAGCCAACTTACCGCTGCGCGCGTCGCCCAGGCTCATGCTGCCTTGTCGGTCTCGCTGGCTTCGTCAGGCCGCAGCAGTTCGACGGCCAGCTGGTGCGTCAACGCCGCCACGTCCTCGCGTTGCTTGAACAAAATACCGGCCGTGTCGGCCACCACCTCGGGGTCGATCACCAGCGTGTCCAGCGCCACCAGGGCCTTGGCCCATTCCACGCTCTCGGCAATGCCGGGCGCACGCTGGAATGCGTTGCCAAAGGGCGAATGGCGCAGCCGGTCTACAAACTGCGCCACCTGCGCGGTCAGTTGCTCGCTGGCCCCGGGCACTTGCGCCCGCACAATCGCCAGCTCGCGGTCGCGGTCCGGGTAGTCCAGCCAGTGGTACAGACAACGGCGCTTGACCGCGTCGTTCAGCTCGCGGGTGCGGTTGCTGGTGAGGATGGTCACCGGCGTGATTTCAGCGCGGATGGTGCCTAGCTCTGGAATGCTGACCTGGTACTCGCCCAGGTACTCGAGCAAAAAAGCCTCAAAGGGTTCGTCGGCACGGTCCACCTCGTCGATCAGCAGCACCGCGCCGGGGGCCGGCGTTTGCAGCGCCTGCAAGAGCGGGCGGCGAATCAGGTAGCGGCCCTGGTAAACCTCGCGCTCAACGTCGGTAACTTCACCGCGCCCCTCAGAGGCGCGCATGTGCAGCAGCTGGGCGGCGTAGTTCCACTCGTACAGCGCTTCGCGTTGCTCCAGGCCGTCATAGCATTGCAGGCGAATCAGTTCGCGCTGCAGCGCCAGCGACAGCGCCTTGGCCAGCTCGGTCTTGCCGACACCCGGCTCGCCTTCAAGCAAGAGCGGGCGTTGCAGGCGCAGCGCCAGAAAAACGGCCGTGGCCAAGCGACGGTCGGAAAAGTAGCCGGCTTGTTGCAGAGCCTCGGACAGGGCATCGATGCTGGGAAAAAGGGTTTTCAACATGCTGCCATTTTGCGTTCAATTGGAATGGAGGCATAGCGCGGCTGCCGGCGCAGCCGGGCCCGGCCACAACGGCAGGCCCCGCCAGCGGGGCCCGTCGGTGGAAAGGGTCAGCCCAGCGCCCGGCTGACGCCGCGCTGGGTTTGCACGCTGATCAGATTGGCCCGGTAGGCTGCACTCGCATGAATGTCGCTGTTGAGGTCGCTCGCGTCAATCTTGACGGCCGCAGCCGCCTCGGGCGTGAAGCTTTTGGACAGTGCGGCTTCCAGCCCACTGTGCCGGAACACGCCGCTGGAGGCGCCGGTCACGGCCACGCGCACGCCGGCGTCAAACTGAGCCACAAACACGCCGACCATCGCAAAGCGCGAAGCCGATTGCTTGAACTTCATGTAAGCGGCTCGTTTGGGAATCGGGAAGCTGATGGCGGTGATCAACTCGCCTTCATTGAGCGCGGTGGCAAACATGCCTTGAAAAAAATCATCGGCAGCGATCTTGCGGCTGGTCGTGTGAATGGTCGCACCCAGGGCCAGCACGGCGCTGGGATAGCAGGCCGAAGGGTCGTTGTTGGCGACCGAGCCGCCCAGCGTGCCCATGGCGCGCACTTGACGGTCGCCAATGTTGGCGGCCAGATCAGCCAGCGCGGGGATGGCGGCTTTCAGTTCGGCGTGGTTGGCCACATCGATGTGGCGCGTCATGGCGCCAATCACAAAGGCATTGCCTTCGCGGCAGATACCGACCAGTTCTTTGATGCCGCTCAGGTCTGCCAGCTGTTCAGGGCTGGACAGGCGCAGCTTCATGGAGGCGAGCAGGGTCTGCCCGCCGGCCAGCGGTTTGGCGCCGGCTGCGGCCAGACGCTTTGCGTCGGCCAGGGTGGCGGGTCGTTCCAGGGTGAATGCATACATAAAGGTTTCTCCTTGGGAATTTGTTTATTTTTTGGCGGCCTGGATGGCCGACCACACGCGCGCGGCAGACGCCGGCATGTCAAAGTCAACCACGCCCAGCGGACGCAGTGCGTCGAGCACGGCGTTGATGACCGCCGGCGGCGAGCCGATCGCACCGGCTTCGCCGCAACCCTTGGCGCCCAGCGGGTTGTGGCTGCAAGGCGTGCACAAGGTGTCGAGCTTGAAGTTGGGCATGTCGTCAGCGCGCGGCATGGTGTAGTCCATGAAGGAACCTGTCAGCAACTGCCCGGTCTCTTCGTCATAGACGCAGTTCTCGAGCAGCGCCTGGCCGATGCCCTGCACCAGCCCGCCATGCACCTGGCCTTGCACAATCATCGGGTTGATGATGTTGCCGAAGTCGTCGACCGCCGTGAAGCTGTCCACCTTGACCGTGCCCGTGGCCGGGTCGATCTCGACTTCGCAGATGTAGGCGCCGGCCGGGAAAGTGAAGTTGGTCGGGTCGTAAAAAGCGGTCTCGTTCAGGCCCGGCTCAAGCTTATCGAGCGGGTAGTTGTGCGGCACGTAAGCGGTGAGCGCGACCTGGCCGAATGTGACTTTTTTGTCGGTGCCCTTGATGGTGAATTCACCGTTGGCGAACTCAACGTCAGCGTCGCTGGCCTCCATCAGGTGGGCCGCGATTTTCTTGGCCTTGGTCTCGATCTTGTCGAGCGCTTTCATGATGGCCGTGCCGCCCACCGACATGGAACGCGAACCGTAAGTGCCCATGCCGAAAGGCACGCGACCTGTGTCGCCGTGAACAATGTCCACGGCATCAACCGAGATGCCCAGGCGCGCTGCGACCACTTGCGCAAACGTGGTCTCATGGCCCTGGCCGTGGCTGTGCGAGCCGGTGAACACCGTCACGCTGCCGGTCGGGTGCACGCGCACTTCGCCGCATTCAAACAGGCCCGCACGCGCACCGAGCGCGCCGGCAATGTTGCTGGGCGCCAGGCCGCAGGCCTCGATATAGCACGAGTAACCAATGCCACGCAGCAAGCCCTTGGCGGCGGAGGCCTTGCGGCGCTGCTCAAAGGTTTTGACCTCTGCCAACTCATTGCCGCGCTTGAGCAGGGCATGAAAGTCGCCCACGTCGTATTGCAAAGCCACCGGCGTCTGGTACGGAAAGTCTTTGATCAGGTTGCGCCGGCGTATCTCGTCCTGGCCCAGGCCCATGTCCCAGCCGCAGCGCGACACCAGGCGCTCAAGCAGGTAGGTGGCTTCGGGTCGACCAGCACCGCGGTAGGCATCGACCGGTGCAGTGTTGGTGAACCAGGCGTCCACTTCCACATAAATTTGCGGCGTGCTGTACTGACCGGCCAGCAGTGTGGCGTAAAGAATGGTCGGGATGGCCGGGGCAAAGGTGGACAAATAGGCACCCATGTTGGCGTCGGTGTGCACGCGAAGGGCCAGGAACTTGCCGTCCTTGTCCATCGCCATTTCAGCGTGGCTCGAATGGTCACGGCCATGCGCGTCGCTGAGAAAGGCTTCGCTGCGGTCGGCCGTCCACTTGATGGGGCGGTTGAGCTTTTTAGAAGCCCAGGTCAGGCACACGTCTTCGGCGTAAAGGTAAATCTTGGAGCCGAAACCGCCACCCACGTCGGGGGCGATGACGCGCACTTTATGCTCGGGCAGACCCAACACAAAGGCGGTCATCAAAAGACGCTCGACGTGCGGGTTCTGGTTGGACACATAGAGCGTGTAGTCGTCCGTGGCGCGGCTGTAATGGCCGATGGCGGCGCGTGGCTCCATGGCGTTGGGGATCAGGCGGTTGTTCGTCAGGTCCAGCTTGGTGACATGCGCAGCGCCGGCAAAAGCGGCATCGACCAGCGCCTTGTCGCCCAGTGCCCAGTGGTAGCAATGGTTGTCGGGCGCGGCATCGTGCAGGGCAGCAGCCTTGGCGGCTTTGGTCACATTAACGACAGCGCTGAGCACCTCGTAGTCCACATCGACCAGCTCAGCAGCGTTTTGGGCTTGCTCCAGCGTTTCGGCTACCACCATGGCGACGTGGTCGCCGACATAGCGCACCTTGTCCAGTGCCAGGATGGGGTGCGGCGGCTCCTTCATGGGCTGGCCGTCGGTGCTGGTGATCAGCCAGCCGCAAGGCAGGCCGCCAATTTTGGCGTCAGCCACGTCCTTGCCGACCAGCACGTCGACCACGCCGGTCGCGGCCTGGGCGGCTTTGATGTTGATGCTCTTGATGCGCGCATGCGCATGCGGCGAGCGCACAAACACCGCGTAAGTCTGACCGGCGATGTTGATGTCGTCGGTGTACTGGCCGCCGCCGGTGAGAAAGCGATAGTCTTCTTTGCGACGAACCGATGTACCGATATTGGGCAGGTTAACGAAGTCGGATGCACCCATGTGTGTACTCCAGAAAAAAACAAAAAATGAAGAAGGAAGTTATTGCGCCCGTGCGTCACGGACGCGGGATAAGAGGGCAGGCTCAGGCCGCTTTCATGCCGGCACCGCCCATCACCACCGCCTTGACGATGTTCTGGTAACCGGTGCAGCGGCAGATATTGCCTTCGAGCAGCTCGCGGATTTCGCCTTCGCTGGCTTTGGGGTGGTGCGTGCACAAATCGACCGCGCTCATGACCATGCCGGTGGTGCAAAAGCCGCACTGCAAGCCGTGGCACTCTTTGAAGGCGGCCTGCATGGGATGCATGGTGCCATCGGCGGCGGCCAGGCCTTCAATGGTGGTGACCTCAGCGCCGGCGGCTTGTGCGGCCAGCATGTTGCAGGACTTGACAGCACGCCCGTTCATCATGACGGTGCAGGCGCCGCACTGCGCGGTGTCGCAGCCGACGTGCGTGCCCGTGAGGTGCAAGCTTTCACGCAACACCTGCACCAGCAAGGTGTTGGGCGGCACGTCCACGCTGTGGGCTTTGCCATTGACTTTCAGTTGAACTTGCATGGGGGCGGGTCTCCTTGTGGCGGGTGATGACAGAGCTTGAAATAAGGGTGGATACCGCAGCGCAGAAGCCTTGGTACGGGTATCGGTAGGTCTATTGTTTGGTAACTGTGCGAAGGCAGGACTAGGTTAAACCCTCAGTAGAGGGTCTTGGCAACGCGAAAGTCAAAAAACCAAAAAATGCCTGGGCTTTGACTGCACAAAGCTCAGGCAAGCGCCGCCAGCCTAGTGCTTGTGCTCAGCCGCTTTGACCGGGCTGGCCGCACCCGGGGCCGTGGTGGCCACCGGCAAAAAGACTTCCAGCTGACTTTCAACACCCTTGGCGTCCTTGAAACGCAAGGTCACGGGGACAGTGCTGTCTTTGGCCAGCGGGCGCTTCAGGTCCATCAGCATCAGGTGGTAGCTGCCCGGCTTGAGCAGCACCGCCTGGCCGGCCGGCAAGTCCAGGCCGGCAATGGCGCTCATCTTCATGACGTCGCCCACCATCTTCATTTCATGGAGCTCAGCCA
>JBIKHX010000002.1:0-26715 GCA_044361945.1 Polaromonas sp.
CGTCATCAGAGTGGCTGATCAGACCAACAAACTGATGGACTTAAAACCTGTTTTGGCCAGTGTCACAGACAAGGCGTTTTTGTCAGAGGATGACATCCGGGTGGCTACGCATGCCAACAAAATGATCATTTTGCCCACACAAAGGGTGCAGATGGCCTTGGGCGTGCGTAAAAGCTGGCTGGACAAAGTGGGTGAAAAATTCCCCGTCACTTGGGCTGATGCGCAGCGTGTGGCCGTTAAATTCCGGGATAACGATCCGGATGGTGACGGGAAAGCCAATACCTTCGGAATGGCACTTCAGGCGGCCAAGCCACGTGACCTGATTCACATGATCGACCTGTTCATGTTTGGATCGGGTCTTCGCCACACCTTGATCGACCCGCAAGGCAAAATTGTTGTTGATGAGCCAGCGCGTGCCAAAGTGCTGGAGGAAGTGCTCAAGGCCTACACGGAGTCCCGTTTCGTGCCGCCGGACACCATCAATCATTCGTTTGCAGAGATGTACCAGGTCATTGAAGGCAGCAAAGCCGGTATGTTCCGGGTGGGTGACTGGAACGTCAAAAAATGGGATCAAGCCAGTGTGCTGGGAGGCGATTTCGTGGTGGGTCCTTGGCCTGCCTTCGACGGCCGTAAAAACTCTGTCGTGATCGGCGGCATGCGGGGTATCGCTGTGCCGGAAAATTCGCCTAACAAAGCGATCGCTGTTGAATTTGCCAAGTTCATGCTCACCAAGCAAGCGCAACAGGCATCGCTGGACAACGTGGGCTCGGCTGTTCGCAAAGACCTCAATGTCAGCGCCTTGTCAGATCGGCAGAAGCTTTTTGCATCGCCCGCCTGGAGTCTGGCTGCCTATGATTTTCCAGAATCAGTTCACGCCTTTTACCCCGAGTTAGAAGCGGCCTACCATCGCAAACTCATGGGTGCTTTGGCCAAGCCGCCGGCCAACTGGAAAGCATTTATCACTGAGACTGCCAATGAAATGCGTGAGTTGACCACCAAGCTCAGCGCGAAAAAGTAAAGGAGATGCGTGAATGGCCCGCGTCGATATCAAGTCGGTTCGAAAAACCTATGACGGGGCTAATTTCGCAGTCAATGACGTCTCGATAAGTGTGCCCGATGGCGAGTTGGTGGTGTTTGTCGGGCCTTCGGGCTGCGGAAAATCCACATTGCTCCGGATGGTCGCCGGGCTTGAGGACATCAGTGAGGGTGTCATTGAGATTGATGGACGCGCGGTCAACGATGTTCCCACCCGTGAACGGGACATTGCGATGGTCTTCCAAGACTATGCCTTGTATCCCCACAAGACGGTTTGGGAGAACATGGCTTTTGGCCTTCAGTTGCGCAAAACGCCTGCAGCAGAAATCACCCGGCGGGTGAATGATGCTGCAGGCCTGTTACGCATCGAGCACTTGTTAGGTCGCAAGCCGGCAGCATTGTCGGGAGGGCAGCGCCAGCGTGTGGCCATTGGTCGCGCGATTGTCCGTAACCCGAAAGTCTTTCTCTTTGACGAGCCCCTGTCGAATCTGGATGCGCAGTTGCGAACAGAGATGCGGGCAGAAATCAAACGCCTTCATCACCGGCTTGGCGCCACCATTATTTATGTCACCCACGACCAAGTCGAGGCCATGACACTGGCCGATAAGATCGCGATTCTTCACCAAGGCTGCGTACAGCAGTTTGGCACCCCTGCCGAACTTTATGCCCGACCCGGTAACCAGTTTGTGGCGGGTTTCATGGGCTCTCCGCCCATGAATCTTTTGCGTGCGCACTGGACAACATCTTCATTGGAATTTGAGGGGGGACATCGCTGGTCCAGAAAATCTTTGAGCCCCGTACCATGGGCTGAGATGTCCCCGATGGTTGTGGGTATACGGCCCGAGCACATGCTGCTCGGTGATATGCCGGATGCAGCGCTGGTGGGGCAAGGTCTGGTCAGCATGATTGAGCCGCTGGGCGCAGAGACGCTGATCACGTTGGCCATCGGTGAGCAGCAGGCCATCTGCCGTGCGCCGGCAGGTGTATCAGTTGCTATCGGAGAAAGCCTGACCGTGTCCGTGCGCGCATCACAGCTGCACGGTTTCAGTTCGGAGACGGGGTTGAGATGCTAAAGCCTGCCGGGCATTGGAAGCCGGGTGTTCAACAAAACGTGGGTGTGTTCTGGTGGTTCGCAGCCCCTTTTGCCCTGTTGACTTTGGTGTTTGGCGTGTGGCCCATCGTCTTGGCCATTCAAACATCATTCACAGCCTCGGCTACTGCGCTGCAAAATCAGGCCCAGTGGGTCGGGTGGGCCAACTACCTGAGCTTGCAGCAGGACCCCGTTTTTTTGGCTTCATTGTTCAGAACACTTTGGTACACGGCGCTGGCTGTCGTCTCGACGATTGTGCTGGCGCTGCTCTATGCCCTGTTGCTCAACTCCAACTTGATCGGACGCGGCAAACTTTTTTTCAAGGTGGCCATTTTTTTGCCGGTGGTCACCCCGGACATTGCCGGCTACGTGGTCTGGCGCTGGTTGTTTGATCAAAGCTTCGGGGCCCTCAACACGGCGCTGGGCGCTTTGAATTTACCGCTTTTCGGCGGCATCGCATCGGTGGACACGGTGCTCAGCGCAGTTCTGATCGCTGAGTTGTGGCACCACGTCGGTTTTTATGTGGTGATCTTCTGGGCCAATCTGGCACTTTGCGACAAATCCCAATACGAGGCAGCCCAAATTGATGGCGCCAACGCCTGGCAGGCTTTCTGGCATGTGGTGTTGCCACAGTTGCGTCCCGCGATCCTTGTGAATACGGTGTACGCCCTCATTCAATACCTGAAAACATTCACTGTGGTGGCGGTCATGACCAAGGGCGGCCCCAACGAAAGCACCAACTTCCTGAGTTACTACGCCTACCAATTGTTTGACCAGGGGCGTTATGGTGAGGCTACGGCCATGGCCACGGTGCTGTTCGCGCTGGTCCTGGCACTGGCCTGGTTGGCCATGTACCTGCAAGGCGCACAAAGGGGCAAAGTGTGAAAAGCTCCCGGTTTTACCTTCGTTGCATGGCTTACATTCTGGCCGTCACAGTCAGCCTGTTCTGTCTGTATCCCTTTTACTGGATGTTGGTCAGCGCTTTTCGCAGCAGCAAGGCCATTCTTTCTTCACCGCTGCGGCCCTGGCCTGAATCGTTTTCGCTCAGCATTCTGAGTGAGCTCTCGCAAATTGGGGGAACACCGCTTTGGGTCTATGTGGGAAATTCCATTGCCATCACGACAGCCTCTACGGCGATCGGCGTTTTAGTCACGGCTCTGGGTGCTTACGCTTTGGTTCGCAGGCCCGATTTTTGGCTGTTCAGACTTTTCCGGGTCGGTTTTCTGGCCACCATCATGTACCCCTACATGCTGCTGGTGATCCCTGTTTACCTGGTGATGTTCAAAATTGGTTTACTTGGAAGCTACACGGGCATTGTTTTGTTTCTCGCAGTGGGTCCCATCCAGTTTTTTCTGTTTGAGCAGTTTTTCAAAACACTGCCTAAAACCGTGCTGGAAGCCGCTGTGGTTGATGGCGCCACTGAATTCCAGATTCTTTTTAAAGTGGTCATTCCGATGGCCATGCCGGTGGTTGCCACGGCGTCGATCATTACCTTTTTGCTGAACTGGTCGCAATGGCTGCCGATTTTGGTGGTGTCCAAATCGCCCAGCACCTACACACTGCCGGTGGCCTTGATGAATCTCAATGGCGAGCTCGGTGTTAATTTTCAGGGAATCATGGCCTTGTCCGTCATCACCACGCTGCCTGTGATCCTGTTTTTCCTGTTGGCCCAGCGACGGGTTATCTCTGGCATGACCGCTGGTGCGGTGAAGGGTTGAGTCGATGCCAATGCATTTTCATGTAGACAGTCCGGAAGCAAAAAAATTGCAGCAGGCGATTGTTCAAGCGCGTGAGCGCAGTCTCGCTTGGTTCCTCAGCATGCAGGCGCCCGGCTGTCCACCCGGCGTGCTCAGAATGAGCGCCAGTCACGACGCAGAGCAATGGCCGGGGATGTTGTTACCCGGCACTTACAACGCCGTCATGGCCCGTGACTTACTGGGTGATATTCACCAGCAACCCAGGCAGGCCCGGGAGTCGCTGGTCTCCTGGTTGATCGGGCACCGGCTTGAGAGCGGCGTCTTTCGCATCCCGGGCATGCAAGACGATGCTGTATTTAAAAAGCCGCGTCTGGCTGACACATGGCAGTACATCGATTTCCATGTCACCAACTACAGCCTGGGTGCTGTTCAGGCTTTGTGTCCGGACTGGCCTGCACAACTGTCTTTTGCCAGGCATTTTTTGGATCCGCAATTTTTACAGGCCTGGCTCAGTGAGCGTGATTTGCGTGACCCCTGGCAAGAGGGCAACAACATCGTCAATCTCGGCAGTTTTTTGCTGGGTCTCCAGGCGCAGGGCGGTGCAGACGGCAAACGTGCGGGCGAGGCACTGGAGATCATGTTCGATTGGCACGACAGACTGCAAGAGCCCGGCACCGGGTTCTGGGGCGTCGGGCAAGCTCATAATGCCACGGCGCTGCTGCATGCCATGGCGGGCTCTATGCACAACTTTCATCTGTGGTACTTCACCGGCAGGGTCTTGCCCTACCAGGACAAGGCCATTGATTACGCTTTAACGCAGCCTCCGCAAATCCACAGCGCTTGCATTGATGCGGACTTGATTGATCTCCTGGTACACGGGCGGGCGTGCTTACAGCACCGAGACGATGAAATTAAGTTCTGGCTGTTCACCATGCTGGGTGAACTGCTGCGCTTTCAACAAGATGACGGCGGCTTTGCGGACGAGGTATGGCGCCCGGCAAGCGCTTTACGAAAACAAGACGGCTGGGTCAAGGGCTATTCAGAGCCTCAGGGCCTATCCAACACCTTTGCCACCTGGTTCCGCTGGATAGCCATTGCCATGGCAGCGAAAAGCCTCTGGCCTGATTGGGATGCATTTCCCGGCGGCTGGCGCTTTCGCCCCATGGTCGGCATCGGCTATGCCAAGCTGCCGGCCCAACTTGGAGTGAGCACATGAAGACGCCGTCCGAAGCACTGGACCCTTTCCACCACCTGCACGACGAGGATTACCTGCAACGCTTTGAAGCGCCGGTGATCTCTGCAGAATCTCTGGTGATACTCGCCGATCGGGAAACACAGAGCTTGGATGGCCCATGGCAATTCACGCTGGACATGTTTGACGAAGGCTTGCGGCAGAAATGGTTTGAACTCGATGACGCGCCGGCCAAAGACTGGACCCATCCGCGCGACTACCACCCGATCGACGGGGACAGTTTGAACACCCCGTCCAATTGGTCCATGGTCAAACCCGAGTGGCGCTACTTTGAAGGCGGTGGCTGGTACACGCGTTGGCTTGACCATGTGCCCGACCCACAGCGTCCTGTCACCATGTTGCGAGTAGGTGCGGCCAATTACCAGACCAGGGTGTTCCTCAATGGCCGCTTTATAGGAACCCATCTGGGCGGCTCCACCCCTTTTTGCGTGGACTTGTCCGATCATCTGCAGCCAGGTACGAACCGTCTGCAGTTGCAGGTGGACAACCGCCGTGAGCGTGACCGGGTCCCCATGCGGCATGTGGACTGGTTCAATCATGGCGGCATCTACCGTGAAGTCTCTTTATTGAAGTTGCCGGCGGTCTTTATTCGCTCTGCGCAAGCCAGTTGGTCGCCTCAAACCGGCCTGGTGTTCAAGGTTCGGCTTCATCAGGCGGTCAATGCCGTGGTTCGGTGCCGGATTGAGGCCCTGCACCTGGACTGCGCATTGCAGGTGGACATGGGCTACGGCGAGGCACGCGTGGACATCCAGCCCCGCTTATGGTCTCTGGACGATCCCCACCTCTATGAAGTGCGTTTTGAATGCGGCGGGGATGCTATTCAAGAAAAAATCGGATTCCGGCATATTGAAGTGCGCGGGACGCAGTTGCTACTTAACGGGCAGGTCCTGTTTTTGCGCGGTATCTGCGTGCATGAGGATGATATTGAAGTGGGCAAGGTGTCCACCGAAGCAGATGTACGCCGCCGCTTGGCAGACGCCAAAGAAATGGGTTGTAACTTCTTGCGCCTGTCCCATTACCCGCACCATGAACACGTGGCTCAGTTGGCCGATGAAGTCGGTCTATTGCTCTGGGAAGAAATACCGGTCTATTGGGCCATCGAGTTTGACAATCCCAAAACACTGGCGGATGCACGTAATCAGTTGCAAGAGCTGATCATGCGTGACATCAACCGTGCGAGTGTGGTTTTCTGGGGCGTTGGAAATGAAAATGCCGACAGCGATGCGCGCTTGGCTTTCATGTCTGAACTGGCGCAAACAGCAAGACAGCTCGACAGTACCCGCCTCATCAGTGCAGCCTGCCTGATCAACCGGGAAGAGTTTTGCATCCAGGATCGTTTAACCGCCCATCTTGATGTGATCGGTCTCAACGAGTATTTTGGTTGGTACGAGCCGGGATTTTCAGGGCTGCAAAAATTGCTGACCAACTCTAAGCCGGACAAACCGGTGCTCATCACAGAAACCGGTGCCGATGCCCTGGCAGGGCATCGGGGCCCAACAAGCGCCTTGTTCACCGAAGACTGCCAAGCCTTGATTTTGGGTGAACAAGTTCGCTTGAATGCCTCTTTTGACTATGTCTGCGGCATTGCGCCCTGGTTGCTCTACGATTTTTTAAGTGAGCGCCGTCAAACTATTTTCAACAGAGGCTTCAACCGCAAAGGCGTGATCGCCCAGGACAAGAAAACTCGTAAGCTTGGGTTTTATGCCTTGAAGGAAGCCTACGAGGAGCTTTCTATCTCCAAGCCTGACAAAGAGCCCAAAAATCCAGTCTGAACGCCGTGCAAAGCCATGATGGAAGGCTTGTCGCATAGGCCCGATGTATGTGTTTGAAGAAAAAGGCGGGGCATCTACGGCCAAGTACTAGAATGAAAAAGTAAAAAGTCTCATTACAATTTTTTCTGAAGGAGCTTCCATGCGCACTCTCCAAAGTACCTCTCATCGACTCTCGCTCGTTTGCGCTTTGAGTCTGGCCATGTTGGCCACCTTGGCGCCGGCCCAGGCGGCGACACCCAAGGACACCCTGGTGGTGGTGACCGCCATGGATGACATCGTGACCCTGGACCCTGCGGAGTCGTTCGAAATTTCTGCCGGCGAGATCATGGGCAATGCCTACGATCGACTGGTTCGCTATGACGTGGCGGACCCTGCCAAATTGCTGCCTGATGTAGCCAAGTCCTGGACGGTGTCTGCGGATGGCAAAACCATCACCTTTGAAATCAAGGACGGCCTGAAGTTTGCCTCCGGCAATCCGCTCACCGCCGAGGATGTGGCTTTTTCTTTGCAGCGCGCAGTCATTCTGGGCAAAACACCTGCTTTCATCCTGACCCAGTTCGGCCTGAACAAAGCCAATGTGGCTGAAAAGGTGCGCGCCTCGGGCAAGACCGTGGTCTTTGAGATCGACAAGTCTTACGCACCCACCCTGGTGCTCAACTGCCTGACCGCCAATGTGGCTTCTATCGTTGACAAAAAACTGCTCATGTCCAAAGAGCAAAACGGCGACATGGGTTATGCCTGGCTGAAAACCAATTACGCGGGTTCCGGCCCCATGAAAATCCGCGAATGGCGTGCCAATGAAATCGTCACGCTGGAAAAAAATGACAACTACTGGGGCGCAAAATCCAAGGTCAGCCGGGTGATTTACCGGCATGTCAAAGAAGCCGCCACCCAACGTCTGTTGCTTGAAAAAGGCGACGCTGACATTGCGCGTAACCTCACACCGCAGGATCTGGATGCAGTTGGCAACAACAAGGACATTAAAAAAACATCCACCTCTAAGGGTTATGTCATTTACCTTAGCTTGAACCAAAAGCATCCGGCTTTGTCCAAGCCTGAAGTGCGCGAGGCCATGAAATACCTGCTCGATTACAGCGCGATCGGTCAGACCCTCATCAAAAATATCGGCACGATTCACCAGAACTTTTTGCCAGTGGGCTTGCTCGGTGCAAGCACTGACAACCCTTACAAACTTGATGTCGAGCGCGCCAAACAATTGCTGGCCAAAGCCGGTTATCCGAATGGTTTCAAAGTGACCATCGACATGCGCACGGTGCAGCCTTACCAGGGCATCACCGAGTCCTTCCAGCAAACCGCTAAACGCGCCGGCATTGACATCGAAATCATTCCGGGTGACGGCAAGCAGACGCTGGCTAAATACCGCGCCCGTACGCATGACATCTACATCGGCCAGTGGGGCGCTGACTACTGGGATCCGCACACCAATGCCGACACCTTTGCCCGCAATCCGAACAACGCCGACGATGCCAAAGACAAACCGCTGGCCTGGCGCAATTCCTGGGACATCCCCGAGATGACCAAAAAGTCAGACTCAGCCGTGTTCGAGCGTGACGCCGCCAAGCGTCGCGTCATGTACCAGGACATCCAGGCTGATTTCCGCAAGACCAGCCCCTTCATCGTGGTGCATCAAATCACCGAAGTGGCGGCCTTCCGCAGCAACCTCGATGAGCTCAAGCTGGGTCCGACCTCTGATGCCACCTACATGTACAAAGTCAACAAGCGCTGATTGACATTTCATGACGGGTGCATCCTCCCCGGGCTCCGGCCTGGGGAAACGGCTGGGTAATCAGGCGTCCATTCTTTCGCGTTTTGCCGCGACCGTGCTGCTGACCTATCTGGGTCTGCTGGCGGTGACTTTTTTCATTGGCCGGGTGATCCCGATTGACCCTGTGCTGTCGATCGTGGGCGACCGGGCCAGTGAAGAGTTGGTGCGCCAAGTCCGTGAGGAACTCGGACTGAACAAACCCTTGTGGGATCAATTTCTGATTTACATCCAGAAAGTTCTGCAGGGCGATTTCGGTACCTCCATCCTCACGTCCAACCCGGTGATGCAGGACATCCGCCGGGCTTTTCCCGCTACCTTTGAGTTGGCCACGCTCGGCATCCTGATTGGCGCCGGGCTGGGCATTCCGCTGGGCGTGTGGGCGGCGGTCAAGCGCGGCAGCTGGGTGGATCAGGCGGTCAGGGTGATGGGTTTGCTGGGTTACTCCATGCCCATCTTCTGGCTGGGTCTGATGGCCCTGGTGGTGTTTTATGCCAAGCTCGATTGGGTCGGCGGGCCGGGACGGATCGACATTGCGTTTGAATACAGCGTGCCCAGGGTCAGTGGATTGCTCTTGCTGGACGCCGCCTTGGCCGGCGAATGGGAGGCCATGGGCAATGCCTTTTCTCACCTGGTACTGCCCGCCAGTTTGCTGGGCTATTTTTCTCTGGCCTACATCAGCCGCATGACGCGCTCATTCATGCTCAATGAGTTGTCGCAAGAGTATGTGATCACCGCGCGCGCCAAAGGCATCTCGGAGCGGCGCATCATTTGGAACCATGCTCTGCGCAATGCCATGGTGCCTTTGTTGACTGTGGTGGCTTTGTCGTACGCCCATTTGCTTGAAGGCTCGGTGCTCACCGAAACCGTGTTTGCCTGGCCCGGCCTGGGTTTGTACATCACCAATTCGCTGCAAAACGCCGACATGAACGCCGTTCTGGGCGGCACGGTGATCGTGGGTTCTATTTTTATCGGACTGAATTTGTTCACAGACTTTTTGTACCGCGTGCTTGACCCGCGTACCCGCAGCGAATGAGCACCAACACCATGCCCCCAAGCGGATGGCGTGACTGGCTGATGAGCGATGCGCCGCAGTCCAGACGCCAGGCCACGCTGGGGCGTTGGTACGCCGGCTGGCGCACCTTTGCCCGCAACCGCTTGGCTGTCAGCGGCCTGGTCATTGTGCTGCTCCTGGTTCTGCTGGCCATTTTTGCGCCGGTGCTGGCACCGTTCCCGCCATTCGAAGGCGATCTGGTCAAGACGCGCTTGCTGCCGCCGTCAACGGTGCACTGGCTGGGCACAGATGACCAGGGTCGCGACATTTACTCACGGCTCTTGTATGGCTCGCGCATCACGCTGATGGTGGTGATACTGGTGGCCATATTGGCGGCACCGATCGGCTTGATCGTCGGCACCGTTGCGGGTTATGCCGGCGGTTGGGTCGATGCCGTGCTGATGCGTGTGACCGATATTTTCCTGGCTTTTCCGCGGTTGATTCTGGCCTTGGCTTTTGTGGCGGCACTGGGTCCCGGTATCGAAAATGCGGTGATTGCCATTGCTATCACCTCTTGGCCGCCCTATGCACGCATTGCACGCGCCGAAACCCTCAGCATTCGCCGCGCCGACTACATTGCTTCTGTGCAACTGATGGGTGCGTCTCCCTGGCGCATCGTTACCCGCCACATCATGCCGCTGTGCGTTTCGTCCGTGATTGTGCGGGTGACGCTGGACATGGCGGGCATCATCCTGACTGCGGCGGGTCTGGGTTTTCTGGGCTTGGGCGCGCAACCGCCCATGCCTGAATGGGGTGCCATGATCGCTGCCGGTCGTCAGTACGTGCTCGATCAGTGGTGGGTCGCTGCCGCCCCGGGGGCTGCCATTTTTCTCGTGAGCCTGGCTTTTAATTTGCTGGGCGATGGCTTGCGCGACGCGCTCGACCCCAAGGGTGTGAAATGAGCTCAGCGCCGCTGTTGGACGTGCAGGATTTGCAGGTTTCTTTTGCCGACCGTCACGGCGATTGGGTGGACGCGGTCAAGTCGGTCAGCTTCACATTGGGCCGTGAGCGTTTGGGTATCGTGGGCGAATCGGGCTCGGGCAAATCACAAACCGGCCGCGCCATCATGGGGCTGACGCCGCCCGAGGCGCGTGTGCGCGCCTCTCGCATGCGTTTAGGTGAGACTGATTTGCTCACCTGCTCGCCACAGCAAAGGCGTGAGTTGCGCGGCAAACGCATGACCATGGTGCTGCAAGACCCTAAGTTTTCGCTCAATCCGGTGATGACCATCGGCGAGCAAATCGTCGAAACCTTGCAAGCGCACCGGCCCATGAGCCGTGCGCAAGCCATTGAAGAAACCCTGGCGGCGTTGGTAGCGGTACAGATTGACAACCCGCAGCGCGTGTTTGGTTTGTATCCGCACGAAGTTTCGGGCGGCATGGGCCAGCGCGCCATGATCGCCATGATGCTGTGCCCCCAGCCTGATTTGCTGATCGCCGACGAACCGACCTCGGCGCTGGATGTCACGGTGCAATTGCAGGTGCTGTCAATCTTGGACAAGCTGGTGTCACAGCGTGGCATGGGCCTGATTTTTGTGTCCCATGATTTACGGCTGGTGTCTTCTTTTTGCGACCGTATTTTGGTCATGTACGCCGGGCGCGTGGTGGAAGAGCTCAAGGCCGGCGGTTTGTCGCAAGCGCAGCATCCTTACACCCGGGGGCTCTTGCATTGCCTGCCCAAACTGGGGCAGCCTGTGCGGCCTTTGCCAACCCTGTCAAGGCAAGCGGAGTGGCTGCTGTGAGCGCCACGGGTGTCGGTATCCGCTTGCAGGATTTGCAGGTGAGCTTCGGCTCGTTTGTGGCGGTCGATGGCATAAACCTGCAAGTCGAGCCCGGTGAGAGCTTTGGCATTGTGGGTGAGTCGGGCTCCGGCAAATCGACTTTGCTGCGCGCGCTCTGCGGCTTAGTGCCGATGGCGCGCGGCAGCATGAATTTGTTTCATGCACAGGGCCAAGCTGCTTTGCCTGCGCTCGGCAGCCCGGCTTACCGCCGCATGGTGCAGATCGTGTTTCAAGACCCCTACGGTTCATTGCATCCGCGCCAGACAGTGGACCGCATTCTCAGCGAGCCACTGATCATCCACAAGGTGGACGATCAGCAGGCACGCATTGTGCGGGCGCTCGATGAAGTGGGTTTAGGTTCTAGCTTTCGCTTTCGCTACCCGCATCAACTCTCGGGCGGGCAGCGCCAGCGCGTGGCGATTGCACGCGCCCTGATTCTGGAGCCGCAAATTTTGCTGCTGGATGAACCCACTTCGGCGCTGGACGCCTCTGTGCAGGCCGAGGTCCTGAACCTGCTTGACGATTTGCGCCAGCGCCGCGGACTGACCTACATGATGGTCAGCCATGACCTGGCGGTGGTGACGCATTTGTGCAGTCGCCTGATGGTGATGCAAGGCGGGCGTTGCGTCGAGATGGCCGCCTCTGACGATTTGGCGGCGCGCCGCGTCCATGAACCCTACACCCAGGCGCTGATGGCGGCCTCTGAAGGCTTCAGGCGCGAACACACTGAAAACGGAGTTTGACCATGGCCATCTGGGAAGCCCACACTTGTTTGCCTTTGAATCCGGACGCCAGCTTTGCGCCCTTGTTGACTTACCGCGAGTGCGGTGTGCGCTACGTGTCGATCAATATCGGCATGGACATGACACCGCTGGACCAGGTGATGACCGTGATTGCTGGTTTTCGCGCCACCATCGCTGCCCATCCGCAGCAATTGGTGCTGGCCACCACAGTGCAAGCCCTTGCGCAAAATTCCGCACAAGGCTTGTTGACGGTGGGGTTTGACCTGGAAGGTGCAGTCCCTCTGCAAGAGCGCACGGAGATGGTGGCTTTGCTGCGCGACCTGGGCGTCAAGCAAATGCACTTTGCCTACAACCGCAATAACGCGGTGGCAGATGGCTGCCACGATGTGGCGCGCGGCCTCACCGAACTGGGCCGGCGCATGGTGCGCGCTGTCAATGATGCCGGTGTGCTGATGGACTGCTCGCACACCGGGCGGCGCTGCAGCCTGGACATCATGGCCCATTCACAAGCGCCGGTGATCTTCAGCCACGCTAATCCGCTGGCCCTGGTCGAGCACGGCCGAAATATCACCGATGAGCAAATCCGCGCTTGTGCCGCTACGGGCGGCGTGGTGTGTATTTCGGGCGTCTCCAAGTTTTTGGGTACCGGCAACGCTCGCCCCAGCGCCAAAGACATCGCCCGCCATGCCGCTTATGTGGCTGATCTGGTGGGTGTGCAGCACGTGGGTGTGGGTTTTGACATCAGTTTTCATCAAGCCGGTGTCGAGCAGGAACCGCCCCAAGGCTGGGACCGCGCATTCTGGTGGCCCGCATCAGCAGGCTATGCCCCGGACAAACCCAGCAGCTACCCGGCCATCGAAGACTGGACCCTGCTGCCCCAGGCGCTCCAAGACCTGGGTATGTCTGAAGCCGAGTCACGGGCCGTCATGGGCGGCAACATGACCCGGGTGGCCGAAAAAGTCTGGCATTCCTGAGCCCGGCCGCCTTTGCGGCCGACCCGGTCTGAAGAAAGCTCAGGGCGCCTTGGCTTGCGCCAGGTATTGCTCGACCTGTTGCGCTGCTATGGCGCCTGGAACACGTTTGCCGTCCGCAAAAATCAGGGTCGGCGTGCCGGTGATGCGGTGTTGCTGGCCAAACTCAATATTGCGTGTCAGCGCTGTCGCATCGCAGTTACCTGGGGCTATTTTCTGGTCGCGCAGCATCATGTCGGTCCAGGCCTTGGCTTTGTCTTTGGCGCACCAGACCGCCTTAGATTTAACGCTGGAGTCCGGGCCCAGGATGGGCATCAAAAACAGGTGAATGGTGACGTCGTTGACTTTTTGCATATCGCGTTCAAAGCGTTTGCAGTAACCGCAGTTGGGGTCTTCAAACACCGCCATCTTGCGTTTGCCGTTACCCCGCACGATGGTAAAAGCGTCGTTCAGCGGCAGTGAGTCGAAGGCGACCACATTGAGTTTGTCCATGCGCTCTTCGGTCAGGTTCTTTTTGGCACGCGTGTCAATCAGATGGCCCTGAATCAGAAAGCTGCCGTCTGCATCGGTGTAATAAATGTCATTGCCGCTGACCCGCACTTCAAACAGGCCGTTCATCGGTGTTTTGCTGACCTCTTCAATTTTGGGCAGTGTGGGCAAGCGCTCGACCAGGTTTTTGCGAATAGCCGCTTCCTGGGCTTGTGCCGCAACACCGGCCGTCAGTGCCAGGGCGAGGCCGAGCAGGGCCGCGCGGCCTCGGGTGGTGAAGATGCTGAAAACTGAGCGCATACGCAAGTCCTGTTGAGGCTTTGTTGAAAAAAAGAAAAAACTCAGGGGTGTCAGCCCATGGCCCGGCGTGTCAGCCAGCCCTTGAGAGGTCCGCTGCGCGCCACGCTTTTCATACCCCAGTTGCGCAGCGCTTGCAAGCGGCTGTCGCTGGGTGCAAACAGGCTGTGCAGCCCTTCGGTCACAGTGCTCATGGCCAAGACATCGGCTTTGCGCGCACGCTCGTAGCGGCGCAGCAGTTTTTCGTCGCCCAGGGAGCGCCAGTATTCGCGCGCTTGCAGCACCTCGGCCAATTTGTTGACATCCGCCAGACCCAGGTTCAGACCCTGGCCGGCCATCGGGTGCACGGTGTGCGCAGCATCTCCGGCCAAGGCCCAGCCCGGCCCGACCCAGCGCTGGGCGCTGCAAAGCGTCAAGGGCCAGCTGGCCACTGGACTGCAAAGGCTGAGCTGGCCGGCCTGATCGCCGCAAACTTGCTGCAGCGCTGTCACCAGGGCGGCGGGTGTCATTTCTTGCAGCGCTTGGGCACGGCTTTGCGGCACCGACCAGACCATGGCCAGGGTGTGAGCGTCGGGGCCGTCCACCGGCAGCAAACCCAGCACCTCGCCCTGGCCGAACCATTGGCGTGCCACGCCGGCATGCGGACGGTCTGAGTGCAGCCTGGCGGCCACGGCTTTCTGGTCATAGGGCTTGATGGTCCAGCTGACGCCGAAATCGCGCCGGCTTTGGCTATGGCGTCCTTCGCAGACCACCGTCAGCGCTGCATGGGCTGCGTCCGGGGATGCGACCAGCTCGACCTCGGGTGCAAAGCGCAGGGCCTCCGACAGCGCCTGCTCAAGCGCCGGCACATCCACTATCCAGGCCAGCGCCGCCTGATCGCCGCTTGGGTGGCCAGCCGGACCGTCTGTCGGGCTGAAGTCCAGTCGTCCGTCGCTGTCACCCCATACCTGCATTTGGCTGACCGCTGTGACGCCGGCAGCTTGGGGCCAGGCACGCAGTTGCGTCAGCAGGCTGCGGGAAGCTGTATTGAGGGCGTAGGCCCGAACGTCGGGCGTGGCAGACGCACGGGCCGGGTCACAAACCAGGGCCACGCGCAAACGTTGCCTGGCCAGCAGCAGCGCTAGCGTGCGGCCCACAATACCGTCACCGCGGATACAGACGTCAAAATCTTTGCTCATGAGCTATTTTAAGAGGCAGTGCAAAATCCTGACCTGAACCAGGCCGTAGCCACCCGCCCACATGAAAGCCTATTTGTGACTGACACCAACCGCCCGCCTGATTTCAGCGCCGTTATTGCGCAGCTTTATATCTACCCGGTCAAGTCCTGCGCCGGCGTGGCACTGGGCGAAGCCTTGCTCACAGAAACAGGCCTGGACCTGGACCGTGCCTGGATGGTGGTCGATGAAACGGGTGAATTTTTAACGCAGCGCGAACTGCCGCGCATGGCCCTGGTGCAGCCGCAGGTGCGCGCGCATGACATTGTGTTGCGTGCACCCGGCATGCTGGCGCTGCACTTGGCGATAGACCAGGTCGAGTCGGCCGTGCGCGTCAAGGTGTGGGGCCAGGATGTGGCGGCCTATGACATGGGGGCCATTGCCGCGCAGTGGTTCAGTGATTTTTTGGGTGTGAAAGCGCGCCTGGTGCGCTTTGACCCTGAACACCAGCGCGCCTCCAGCCTGAGTTGGACCGACGGCGTGCAGGCGCTCAACCAGTTCAGCGACGGTTACCCGATGTTGATCACCAGCGAGGCTTCTCTGGCCGGGCTGAACACCAAGCTGCTGGCTGCCGGCCAGCCGGCTGTGAGCATGTCGCGCTTTCGCCCCAACATCGTGATCGGCGATGCCCCCGGCCAGGAAGCCATGGCCGCACACGACGAAGACCGCCTGGCCCATGTCGACATTGCCACTGCGCACAACCGGGTGCGGCTGCAGCCGGTCAAGCCCTGCCCGCGCTGCCCGATTGTCAACATCGACCCGCTCAGCGCCAGCAGCAGCCCCGCCGTCAACGACATGCTGCAAACCTACCGGCAAGACCGCCGGCTGGATGGCGCTTTGTCATTTGGCATGAACAGCATCACCCTGGAAGGCTTTGATCAAGTGCTCAAAGTGGGTCAATCGGTGACAGGGACTTACCGTTTCTAGCGCGCAGGCTGCGCGCCATCACGGCGCCTAAAACCAAAACGATGCCCCCACCCAAGGCGATCACGCCGCCCGAGCCCAGCACCGCGCTCAGGTGGGCCGCCATCAACACCCCCAGCGCCTGACCCGAGAACAGTGCGCATGAAAAAAGCGACACCGAGGTGCCGCGCGCCGATGGTGTCATTTGCGTCGCGTTGGCCTGCATGGTGTTGTGAAACATGAAAAACCCAAAACCTGCGCTCAAGCAGACCACCGGCGTCAAGGGCCACCAGCGGGTAAAACCCAGCACGGCAAAAGACAAACCCAACAAGGCAGTGCCGTACTGAGCCAGCCCGTCTTCGCCAAGGCGACGGATCAGCCAGCGCGCCACGGACATGTAGAGCACACCGCCCAGACCGAACAGGGCCACGATGGAGCCGGACAAAGACAAAGACAGGCCCAGCGTCTGGTGCAGGTGCGAGGCGATGGTGCTGAGCACACCAAAGCCGGCGGCGCCTTCTATCAAGGCGATCATCAGCACCCGGCTGGCCCACGGGTCGCTCAAAATGGACAGGGCTTGCCTGACAAAGCCCGGGCGTCCATGCGGCATGTCACCGGACTCGGTTCCGGGCAGACGTTGCTGTCGGCGCAAATCAAGCAAGAGCAAAAATCCGACTGCCGCAAAGATCACAGTCATCAGCGCAAAAGCCCAGCGCCAGCCCAGGGTGTCGGCGAACCAGCCACCGGCCAGTTGCCCGCCCACAATGCCCAGCGTGGTACCCAGGCCGACTTTGGCCAGCGTTTCGAGCCGCCGCTCGTAAGGCACGGCGTCACCCACCCAGGCGAGCGCCAGCGGAATCACCGCAGCGGCGAACAAGCCGGTCAGGGCCCGCGCCAGCACCAGGGTGTTCAGGTTGTCGGCAAAAGCGGCGACTAGGCTGGCCACGCTGCAACCCAGCGTGGCGTAGGTGATGATGCGGAACTTGCCGGTACGGTCGCCCAGCGGGCCGTAAAAAAGCTGCGACAGCCCATACACCACGGAAAACACCCAGATCACCTGAGCGGCCTGCGCCACACTGGTCTGAAAGATGTTTGACAGCGCGGGCAGCATGGCGTCGCAGATGCGTTGCGTAGCCATGCTGGAAAAAGTTGCCAGCGACAGTAAAAAAGCGGAGCGTTGGGTGGCAGCAGAAATTCGCGGCGGCGCGGAAGGCATGTCGAAATTCCAGGTCGTTCAGCTGCAACTAAGCAGTTCGATGAGATTGATGAGGGCAGGGCGCGAGCCGCAAAACCAGCATCACTACAATCGATTATCGCCACCCCGCTGAGCAGCCCGCTGGCGGGCCTGCCGGGATTTGATTTCTAAGGATTTTTCATGAGTTTGAAGTGCGGCATCGTGGGCTTGCCCAACGTTGGTAAATCCACCCTGTTCAACGCCCTGACCAAGGCCGGCATTGCAGCGGAAAACTACCCTTTTTGCACCATCGAGCCGAACGTCGGCATCGTCGAGGTGCCCGATCAGCGGCTCGACGCTTTGTCGGCCATCGTCAGCCCGCAAAAAGTGCAGCGCGCCATTGTCGAGTTTGTCGACATTGCCGGCCTTGTGGCCGGCGCAAGCACCGGCGAGGGCCTGGGCAATAAGTTCCTGGCGCACATCCGCGAGACCGACGCCATCGTCAACGTGGTGCGCTGCTTTGTCGATGACAACGTGATTCACGTGGCCGGCAAGGTGGACCCGATCTCCGACATCGAGGTGATACAGACCGAGCTCTGCCTGGCGGACCTGGCGGCGGTGGAAAAAGCCCTGCACCGCGTCACCAAACTGGCGCGCTCGGGCGACAAGGAGTCCA
This sequence comes from Polaromonas sp., assembly GCA_044361945.1. Taxonomy (GTDB): domain Bacteria; phylum Pseudomonadota; class Gammaproteobacteria; order Burkholderiales; family Burkholderiaceae_C; genus Polaromonas. Next base: position 17,931 of record JBIKHX010000002.1, read on the forward strand.
TCAAGCTGGTGGCCATTCTTGAAAAGTGCCAGGCCGCACTCAATGAAGCCAAGCCGGTGCGCACCATCGACTTCAGCAAGGAAGAAATGCCGCTCTTGCAGCAGTTTTTCCTGATCACTGCCAAGCCGGCGATGTTTGTCGCCAATGTGGCCGAAGACGGTTTTGAAAACAACCCGTTTCTGGACCGCCTAAAGTCCTACGCCGCCTCGCAAAACGCCCCGGTGGTCGCCATCAGCGCCAAGCTCGAAGCCGAGATGAGTGAGATGAGCGACGAAGACCGGCAGATGTTCCTGGAAGAACTCGGCCAGACCGAGCCCGGCCTGAACCGCTTAATCCGCGCCGCCTACAAGCTCCTCGGGCTGCAAACTTACTTCACGGCCGGCGTCAAGGAAGTGCGCGCCTGGACCATCCATGTGGGCGACACCGGCCCGCAGGCGGCCGGCGTCATTCACACCGACTTTGAAAAAGGCTACATCCGCGCCCAGACCATCGCCTATGACGACTTCATCGCCTTCAAAGGCGAGCAGGGCGCCAAAGACGCGGGCAAGATGCGCGCCGAGGGCAAGGAGTACGTTGTCAAAGATGGCGACGTGATGAACTTCCTGTTCAGCTCTTGAATCTGAACGGATGACAGAACCCGTTCGCCTGGCCAAACGCCTGGCTGAAATGCTGGCTTGCTCGCGCCGTGAGGCTGAGCAGTACATCGCGGGCGGTTTCGTGCGCGTAGACGGCGTGTTAGTGCAAGAGCCGCAGCATCGTGTGCAAGATCAAAAAATTGAGATCAGCCCCGACGCGACTTTGCTGGGCGTGGTCCCTGTGACCTTGCTGTTGCACAAGCCCGCAGGCAGCGAAGCCGGCCTGGGCGCGGCGCAAGGTGCCTTGCGCTCGGCCAATCTGTTGCAGCCACAGAGCTTGTGGGGCGAAGACATCTCCGGACTGAGTCCACTCAAAAAACATTTTGCTGACCAGCAGCTGCTCACGCCGCTGGCGCCGCGCGCTAGCGGTCTGGTGGTTTTCAGCCAGGACTGGCGCATCGCCCGCAAGCTCACGGAAGACGCGGCTGTGATGGAGCACGAGGTGCTGGTCGAGGTCAGCGGCGACATCAAAGCCGGTGGCCTGGAGCGGCTCAACCGCATCGACCATGGTTTCACTTTCAATGGTCTGCAGCTGGGCGCGGCCAAGGTCAGCTGGCAAAGTGAAAAGCGCTTGCGCTTTGCACTCAAGGGCGAGCGCCCGGGGCAGATCGCTTACCTCTGCGAGTGTGTGGGTTTGCAGGTCGATGCGATGAAGCGCATACGCATAGGCCGCGTGGCAATGAGCAGCCTGCCCGTGGGCCAATGGCGCTACTTGCTGCCGCACGAAAAGTTTTAAGCGCGAAGAGCGCGGGGATTCATCGGCCCTCGCGTCGCCAGCCTAAAACGAAAAGCCCCCCGGAAACACCCAGACCAGCGCCCCCGTCATCAGCACGTAGCGGCAAAATTTGCCAATGGCCATGTAAGCCAGGCATGGCCAGAAGGGGAACTTGAGCCAGCCGGCCACGGCGCACAGCGGGTCGCCAACGGCTGGCAACCAGGCCAGCAGGCAGGCTTTGGGGCCCAGCTTTTCGAGCCAGCGCAATGCCCGGTTGTGGTGGGTGGAACGCTGATACTTGTCCACCACTTTGTGCGCGCCGTAGCCCATCCACCAATCCAGCGCGCCGCCCAGCGTGTTGCCGGCGGTGGCCACCAGAATGGCCGGCCAAAAGAGTTCAGGGTTGAGCTTGACCAGGCCAAACACCACCGGCTCCGAGCCCATGGGCAGCAGAGTCGCAGAGATGAAGGACACCACAAACACCGTACTCAAGCCGTATTCGGGCAGGGCCAGCAGCTCGGTGAGTTGGACAATCCAGTTGGGCATGTGAGACTTAGTATAAAGAAGGCTGCTGAAATTTTAGGCATATACAATGGCCCTTCGCATTTTTCTGCCTATCCGCCCGCACCCCTCCCACGCGCTTTCATGAATATCGGCTCTTATGTTTTGGCAAACCGCGTATTGGTCGCGCCCATGGCTGGCGTGACCGACAGGCCGTTTCGCGCGCTGTGCAAAAAACTGGGTGCTGCGTACGCCGTCAGCGAGATGGTCACCTCGCGCCGCGACCTGTGGGACACGCTCAAAACTTCGCGCCGCGCCAACCACGATGGCGAGGTCGAGCCGATCGCCGTGCAAATCGCCGGCACCGACGCCGCCATGATGGCCGAGGCTGCCGCCTACAACGTGGCGCGTGGCGCACAAATCATCGATATCAACATGGGCTGCCCGGCCAAAAAAGTTTGCAACAAATGGGCCGGTTCTGCACTGATGCAAGACGAACCGCTAGCGCTGGCCATTGTGCAAGCCGTGGTGGCAGCTTGCGCGCCGCAGGGCGTGCCGGTCACGCTGAAAATGCGCACCGGCTGGTCTGAAACCAACAAAAATGCCGTGCGACTGGCCCGCGCTTTTGAAGACGCCGGCGTGCAGATGATCGCCGTGCACGGTCGCACCCGCGAACAAGGCTACAAAGGCCTGGCAGAGTACGACACCATCGCCGCCGTCAAGGCTGCGCTGAACATCCCGGTGGTAGCGAATGGCGATATTGACTCGCCAGAAAAAGCCCGTGACGTTCTGGCCTACACCGGCGCAGATGCTGTGATGGTCGGGCGTGCTGCGCAAGGCCGGCCTTGGATATTCCGCGAGATCAGCCACTTTTTAGAGACGGGCACGCACCTGGCGCCGCCGCTGGTCGCCGAGGTCAAGCGCCTGCTGCTCGATCACCTGAGAGATCATTACAGCCTGTATGGTGAATTCTCCGGCGTGCGCACGGCGCGCAAACACATAGGCTGGTATGTCAAATCCTTGCCCGGGGGCGAGGACTTCAGGGCGGATATGAATCTGATCGACAACTGCGAAGCGCAGTTGGCAGCCGTTGTCCATTTTTTCGATGGCCTGGAAGACCGCATGGAGCGCATGCCTGCTGCCGCGCTTGCCCGTGCAGGCCTTGCCACCGATGCACAGATACAAGAGAGAGTTTCCCTATGAGCAAAAAACAAATTGAAGAGTGCGTGCGCGCCAGCCTGGAAGGCTATTTCAAAGACCTGCATGGCACCGAGCCGGCCGGCATGTACGACATGATGGTGACCGTGGTCGAAAAGCCGCTGCTCGAAGTCGTGATGCAGCAGGCCGATCAGAACCAGTCGCGGGCAGCCGAGTGGCTGGGTCTGAACCGCAACACTTTGCGTAAAAAATTGCTGGCGCACAAGCTTTTGAAATAAGCACAGTACCCGCCATGAATGCCCTGATTTCCGTCTCCGACAAAACCGGCATTGTTGAATTTGCCCGGGCCCTGAACGCGCTCGGTATCAAGTTGCTGTCCACCGGTGGCACCGCCAAGCTGTTGGCCGACCAGGGCCTGCCGGTCACTGAAGTCGCTGAGCTCACCGGCTTTCCCGAGATGCTGGACGGCCGCGTCAAAACCCTGCATCCCAAAGTGCATGGCGGCTTGCTGGCCAGGCGCGATGTGCCGGAACATATGGCCGCGCTCAAGGCGCACCAGATCGACACTATCGATTTGCTGGTCGTCAACCTTTACCCTTTTGAAGCGACCGTGGCCAAGCCAGGTTGCACCTTGGAAGACGCGATCGAAAATATCGACATTGGCGGGCCGGCCATGGTGCGCTCTGCCGCCAAGAACTGGAAAGACGTGGGCGTGTTGACCGACGCTTCGCAATACGCCGGCGTGCTGGCCGAGCTCCAGGCCGACGGCCAATTGAAGAACGCCACCAAGTTCGCGCTGTCGGTTGCTGCGTTCAACCGCATCAGCCAGTACGACGGCGCTATCAGCGACTACCTCTCCAGCATTCAGGCCGACGGCAGCCACAGCGTGTTTCCGGCGCAGGCCAACAGCCGCTTCATCAAGCTGCAAGACCTGCGCTACGGCGAAAACCCGCACCAGCAGGCTGCTTTTTACCGCGACCTGTACCCCGCCACCGGCTCGCTGGTCACGGCGCGCCAGTTGCAGGGCAAAGAACTCTCGTACAACAACATCGCTGACGCGGACGCCGCCTGGGAATGCGTCAAAAGTTTTGACGCCCGCCTGGGCCAGACCGCCTGCGTGATCGTCAAGCATGCCAACCCCTGCGGTGTGGCCGTGGGCGTTGATGCGCTGAACGCCTACAGCAAAGCCTTCAAGACCGACCCGACTTCGGCCTTCGGCGGCATCATTGCGCTGAACTGCACGCTGGACGAAAAAGCCGCGCTCGAAATCTCCAAGCAGTTTGTCGAGGTGTTGATGGCTCCGGCCTTCACGCCCGAAGCGCTGGCTGTGTTCAAAAGCAAGGTCAACGTGCGCATTCTCGAGATCGCCTTGCCCGCTGGCGGCGAGAGCGCCTGGGCGCAAGGCCGCAACCTGGTGGACGTCAAGCGTGTCGGCTCTGGGCTCTTGATGCAGACCGCCGACAACCACGAGATCACCGTGGCCGACCTCAAGGTGGTCACCAAGCTGCAACCCACACCGGCGCAGCTGCAAGACCTGCTGTTCGCCTGGAAGGTCGCCAAGTATGTCAAGTCCAACGCCATCGTCTTTTGCGGCGGCGGCATGACCCTGGGCGTGGGCGCCGGCCAGATGAGCCGCATCGACTCGGCCCGCATCGCCGCCATCAAGGCCGCCAACGCCCAGCTCGATCTCAAGGGTTCAGCGGTCGCCAGCGACGCTTTCTTTCCATTCCGTGATGGCCTGGATGTGGTGGTAGACGTGGGCGCGAGCTGCGTCATCCAGCCCGGCGGCTCCATGCGCGACCCAGAGGTGATTGCCGCTGCCGACGAGCGCGGGGTGGTGATGGTGACTACCGGAGTGCGGCATTTCCGGCATTGACGCTGGGCAGCGAATGAAAAAAGCGACCCGCGGGTCGCTTTTTTGTGGGTGCCAGCGCTTTCAGCGCGCGCTGAAAAACCTCGCCGCTGCCGCCACCGTCTCTTCAATGTCGGCGGCCGTGTGCGCCGCGCTGACAAAGCCGGCTTCGTACAAGGCCGGTGCGTAGTACACGCCGCTGCTCAGCATGGCGTGGAAAAACTTGTTGAAGGAAGCGTTGTCGGTGGTCATCACGGTGGCGTAGTTTTGCGGGAGCTCATCGAACAAAAAGAAGCCGAACATGCCGCCCTGGCTGTCGCCGCAAAAGGGCACGCCGGCCTGGGTAGCGGCTTGCGTGAGGCCGGCCACCAGGCTCTGGGTGCGTGCGCTCAGTGCTTCATAAAAGCCGGGCTTTTGCAATTCATGCAGCGTGGCCAGGCCGCAGGCGGTGGCCACCGGGTTGCCGCTGAGCGTGCCGGCCTGGTAGACGGGGCCCAGTGGCGCGAGTTGTTCCATCACGCCTTTTTTGCCGCCGAAGGCCGCCAGCGGCATGCCGCCGCCAATCACTTTGCCCATCACCGTCATGTCGGGCTCAAAGCCGGGGATCAGCTTGGCGTACACGCTTTGCGCGCCGCCCAGAGCCACGCGAAAACCGGTCATGACTTCGTCAAACACCAGCAGCGCGCCGTATTGCGTACAGAGTTCGCGGCAGCGCTTCATGAAGGGCACGCTGGCGCGCACAAAGTTCATGTTGCCGGCGATCGGCTCAATCATCAGGCAAGCCAGTTCTTTGCCGTGCAGCGCAAAAGCTTCTTCGAGCTGAGCTACGTTGTTGTACTCCAGCACCAGCGTGTGCTGCACCACTTCGGGTGGCACGCCGGCGCTGGTCGGGTTGCCGAAGGTGGCCAGGCCCGAGCCGGCCTTGACCAGCAGCGCGTCTGCGTGGCCGTGGTAGCAGCCTTCGAACTTGATGATCTTGCTGCGCCCGGTAGCACCGCGCGCCAGGCGCAGCGCGCTCATGGCCGCTTCGGTGCCCGAACTGACTAGACGAATCATCTCGATGGAGGGCACCAGCTTGATGATTTCCTCGGCCAGCTCGACCTCGCGCTCGGTCGGCGCGCCGAATGAAAAGCCGTCTAGTGCGGCTTTTTGCACAGCTTGCAGCACGGCCGGGTAGCCGTGGCCCAGGATCATGGGGCCCCAGGAGCCGATGTAGTCGATGTAGCGCTGGCCGTCGGCATCCCAGAAATAAGCGCCCTGCGCGCGCTGTACAAAACGCGGCGTGCCGCCCACGGCCTTGAAGGCGCGCACAGGCGAGTTGACGCCGCCGGGAATCACCCGTTTGGCGCGTTCAAACAAAACGTCGTTGCGGGAAGTCGGGTCTTTGGAGTCAGTGTTTGGTGGCATGGGGGTCGACATCAAAAGTAGGGCTTAAAGGCAAGGCAGTGGTCGGGTCGTCATGGTTTTCGTCGTCTTCGGCCTGGGCCCAGAACATGCGGTCGGGCACCAAATGGCCCATGCCGGGTTGAAAGCCGGCGCTCAGGCTTTGGTCCAGGAAGGTCAGAGCTTCGGCGGTGGCGCTTTGCAGGTCATGGCCGTTGGCCAGCAGTGCAGACAAAGCGGCGCTCAAGGTGTCACCGGAGCCGGCAAAACTGGCCTCAAAGCGTTCGAATTTTTCGCTGTACAAAACGTTTTGCGGTGAGGCCAGCACGTTGTCAATGGCCTGATCGGCGCACGGGATGCCGGTGACCAGGGTGTAGGGCACGCCCAATTCTCCGGCCGCTTTGGCGATGTCGCGCGGGCTCGGGCTGCTCTGACCAGCCCAATCGGGCAGCAGCCAGCGCCACAAGGTGCTGTGGTTACCGATCAGCACAGTGGTTTGCGGCAGCATGAGCTCGCGAAAGGCGTCCAGGTAACTGTCCAGCTCGCTCTCGTCCCACCACGACAGGTTGGGCATGTAGGCCACCAGCGGTACGTCGGCGTAGTCAGAGGCGATCTCTGCAATAGCGCTGACGTTTTCGGTGCTGCCGACAAAGCCCACCTTGATGGCGGCCACCGGCATATCTTCGAGCGCGGCGCGCGCCTGCTCGGCAACAGCATCTTCGTCAAATGCAAAGTGGTCCAGTATTTCAGCGGTGTCGCGCGAATAGGCGCCGGTCACCACTGCCAGAGCATGGGCACCCGCCGAGGAAATGGCCAGCACGTCAGCAGACAAACCACCCGCGCCGCTGGGGTCGTTGGCGTTAAAGCTCATGACGCAGGCCGGCGCGCTGTCTTCGTCTTCCGGTCCGGGTACTTCGGGGTCGGTGGGGGTGGTTTGAGCTTGTGCCATGAATGAGGGAGACTGAGGCGGTGAACGACTTGGCAAAAAAGCACGCCCTCACCGATACAATGACCGGATTCTATTCGCGAAAGTCCTTGCCCTGTGACCACTTCACCTACGACCACCTGGATGTGCCTGATTTGCGGCTGGCTCTATGACGAGGCCGCCGGCGCCCCTGATCATGGCATTGCGCCCGGCACACTCTGGGCCGATGTGCCCATGAACTGGACTTGCCCGGAATGCGGCGCGCGCAAGGAAGACTTTGAAATGGTGCAAATCTGAGGCGGCTTTTGCCTCATTCCCCTGATTTTTTGACCACCGCGTAGCGCTCCAGCGTGCGCAGCCGCGCCTGGTCATGCCGCACCAGCGGCAGCGGGTAATTTTTCCCAAGTTCCACCCCGGCTGCGGCCAGCTCCAGCGGCGCCGCCTCCCACGGGCTGTGCAGCGCCTTGCCCTGCAGGCCGGCGAGCTGCGGCAGGTATTTGCGGATGAACTTGCCTTCAGGGTCAAACTTCAGACTCTGGCTGACCGGGTTGAAAATGCGAAAGTAAGGCTGCGCGTCGCAGCCGCTGCTCGACGCCCATTGCCAGCCGCCGTTGTTGGATGACAAATCAAAGTCATTGAGTTTTTCGGCAAAGTAAGCTTCGCCGCGGCGCCAGTCGATGCCCAGGTCTTTGATCAAAAAGCAGGCTGCCACCATGCGCAGTCGGTTGTGCATGTAGCCGGTCTGGTTGATCTGGGCCATGGCCGCGTCCACCAGCGGGTAGCCGGTGCGGCCTTCGCACCAGGCGGCAAACAACGCATCGGCCGCCGGCCCGGTTTCCCAGGTGATGGCGTCGTAGTCGGGCTTGAAAGAACCCTTCGCCACGCGCGGGAAATTGCTCAAAATTTGCGCATAAAAGTCGCGCCAGATCAACTCGCTCAGCCAGACCGCCGCGCCCGCGCTGCCCCCGTCCTGGCGCTTCAAGCCTTCGGCCGCCAGCTCGCGGATAGACACCGTGCCAAAGCGCAGATGTACGCCCAGGTAGCTCGGGCCTTTGACGGCCGGAAAGTTGCGCGTGTCTTCGTACTGGTCGATGCGCTCGAGAAATTCTTTGTAAAGCTGCGCGCCGCCCGCTATGCCGGTGGGCAGCTTCATGGCCTCCAGATTGGTTTTTTCAAAACCCATGGCGGCCAGTGTCGGCATGGGGGGTGTGCCGGCCGGCTTGGCGGCCAGGGCGCCGGCATGCGGCGCCACCGCATGGGACTGCAGAAAGTAGCTGTCCACCTTTTTGAGCCAGGCGTTTTTGTAAGGCGTGAAAACGCCGTAGGGCTTGCCCGCTTGCGTTAGCAGCTCGCTGCGTTCAAACACCACATGGTCCTTGAAGCTGTGAAAGCCCACGCCTTGGGCCGACAAGCCGGCTGATACCTCGGCGTCTCGGGCAATAGCCTGCGGCTCGTCGTCATGGTTGGTGAACACCGCTTGCACACCAAGTGCCAGCGCTTGCTGCACCACGGCACTGCGCGCCGTGTCGTGCAACACCATCAGCCCGGCCCCGGGCACACCGTGCGGCAGGGCCAGCGCCGCCAGTGCGGCGTCCAGCTCGACCAGGCAATGCCAG
>JBIKHX010000071.1:0-8250 GCA_044361945.1 Polaromonas sp.
ATCACTCGGCTCACACCGGCCATCTGGCTGGCTGCCTGGGCAGCAGCGCCAGCGTTCAAACCGGCCACCAGCACATGGACTTCGCCGCCGCACTGGGCAGCCGCGGTCACGGTATTGAGGGTTGCCGGCTTGATGCTGGCGTTGTCGTGTTCAGCAATGACAAGAGCGGTCATGGTCAGATTACCTTCGCTTCGTTTTTCAATTTATCAACCAGGGCGGCCACATCGGCCACCTTCACACCGGCGCTGCGTTTGGGCGGTTCGCTGACCTTGAGCGTCTTGATGCGCGGCTGCACATTCACACCCAGGTCTTCCGGCTTGAAGGTGTCCATCTGCTTTTTCTTGGCCTTCATGATGTTGGGCAGCGTCACATAACGCGGCTCGTTCAGGCGCAAGTCGGTGGTGATGATGGCCGGCAGTGTGAGGGAGAGGGTTTCAGAGCCGCCATCGACTTCGCGGCTGACGACGGCCTTGCCATCGACGATCTCGAGCTTGGAAGCAAAAGTGGCTTGCGGCCAGCCGAGCAAGGCGGCGAGCATCTGGCCGGTCTGGTTGCAATCGTCGTCAATGGCTTGCTTGCCGAGGATCACCAGTTGCGGCTGCTCTTTGTCGACCAGCGCTTTGAGCAGCTTGGCCACAGCCAGCGGCTGCAGTTCTTCAGCGGTGTCCACCAGAATGGCGCGGTCTGCGCCGATGGCCATGGCGGTGCGCAGGGTTTCCTGGCATTGCGTCACGCCGCAGCTCACAGCAATGACTTCGGTGGCAGCGCCTTTTTCTTTGAGCCGGGTGGCTTCTTCAACGGCGATTTCGTCGAACGGGTTCATGCTCATCTTGACGTTGGCGATGTCCACACCGCTACCGTCAGCTTTGACGCGCACCTTGACGTTGTAGTCCACCACGCGTTTGACGGGTACCAAAACCTTCATCTGAGGTCTCCAAAAATGATTGATCGGGGTTGACGGGAACGTCAGCCTTACATTCTATGCGGCTGCGCCGGGCGCGAGGTCACAGGAATTTCTACACCATGCGCACGCAGCGCTTTCAAAATGGCGAGGTTGACCTGTGAGCGCACATTGATCTGTCCATTTTCCGGGTCGGCAATCCAGAAGTTCAGGGTCAACTCCAGACCGTCCGGTCCGAAGTTACTGAGACTGGCCGAGGGTGCGGGCTCGCTGAGCACGCGCTGCTGGCCCGCTGCGGCCCGTGTCAGCAGTTGCAGCACCTGGTCGAGGTCGCTGTCATAGGCCACGGACACCACCGTCGACAAGGACACATGGCTGTCGGCCAGTGACAGGTTTTCAATACGGTTGCTGATAAACATCTCATTGGGCACGATGGACTCGCGCCCGTTCAGCGCGCGGATCACGGTGTAACGCGCTCTGATGTCGGAAATACGCCCCTCGAAACCGTCCACCCGCACACTGTCGCCAATGCGCACGCTGCGCTCGGTCAGCATGACAAGGCCGCTGACATAGCTGGCAGCCAGTTTTTGCAAACCAAAGCCAATGCCCACGCCCACCGCGCCACCCAAGACCGACAAGGCCGTCAGATCAATGCCGACAACTGACAGCGCTACCAGCAAGCCGACAAACACCAGCAGGGCCCGGGTGGCATTGCTGAAAGCTTTGCGCAATGACAAGTCGCTGCCGGTGGCCGAGCGCAGCAGCCGCGCTTCAATCGCTGAAGAGACCCACAAAGCCACAATCAACACCAGGCCAGTTGTCAGAACGCCCTCTATCAGCGTGCGCACAGACAGCTTGGACCCCCCGACATGCCAGGTGATGGTGTCCAGCTCTTCCAAAATCAGCGGCAGCAAGCCACTGACCCACAACACCACCGCCAGCCAGACCAACCAGGAGATGGTGCGCTCGAGCGCACGCACCACAGGAGCATTGCTGAAGGCTACTTGCAAGACTTTGACCCCAAGCCTGATCACGGCCAGCGCCACCAACACAGGAATAGCCACCCTGAAAACAGTGACAGGCCCATAGAACAGCAGGACGGCGCGTGCCGCATAAGCCAGGCTCAGCAGCAACAGGGGAAACATCACACCGTCTAAAACATGGTGGCCGAACCAGATCGATCGCGTGTCATGCACGCCAGCACTTTGACGGGCCAGAGCGGCCAGCAGCCAAGCCAAACCGATGCAAGCGGCCAAAGCCGCCAATTCGACCAAAGCCGGCGGCTGCACCAAGGCCAGGAACCAGGCATCCAGACTGCCGATATTGGCCATCCCTTAATCCTCAAAAAAAATTTAAAAAAACACGGGTGAAATTCAAAGGTCGGCCAGCACCCGTATGTGCGACTCCACGCTGCGCCCGAGTGCACTGAGGTTGTAGCCGCCTTCGAGCGAAGACACAATGCGACCCTTGGCGTGACGCCTGGCCACGTCTTTGATACGCTGCGTGATCCAGGCGTAGTCCTGCTCCACCAGCCCCATTTGGCCGAGGTCGTCTTCGCGGTGCGCGTCAAAACCGGCGCTGATGAAAATCATCTGTGGTTTGAACTCCTCCAAGCGGGGGATCCAGGACTGTTCAATTTTCTCTCGAACGGCAGGGCCTTTGGTGTAAGCCGGCATGGGCAGGTTGACCATGTTGTCGTCGGGGCTGTCAAAGCCGCTGTGCGGGTAAAAAGGGTGCTGGAAAAAGCTCACCATCAAAATACGGTCGTCGCCGCGAATGATGTCTTCGGTGCCGTTGCCGTGGTGCACATCAAAGTCCACAATCGCCACGCGCTCCAGGCCGTGGCGCTCCAACGCGTACTTGGCGGCCACTGCCACGCTGTTGACAAAACAAAAGCCCATGGCCTTGTCGCGGCAGGCATGGTGACCGGGCGGGCGCACCGCGCAAAAAGCGTTTTCCATTTCGCCAGCCATCACCGCGTCGGTGGCGGCCAGTACAGCGCCGGCAGCGCGCAAGACGGCGCTCCAGCTGTGTACATTGAGGGCCGTGTCAGGGTCCAGCTGTGCGTAACGGGGACCGCCGGCTGCAATTTCTTCGGCCAACTGCTCAGACAGCCCGCGCATCGCAGCCACCATCATGCGGCCATGCGCCAGCTCAATGTCAGCCAGCGGCGCCTCGGGTGCTTCGCGCCGGTCCAGGGCATCCGACACGCCCGTGATCAGCAGCCGGTCTTCAATTGCATCGAGCCGCTCCGGGCATTCAGGATGGCCAGGGCCCATCTCGTGTTTACGGCAGTCGGCATGGGTGAAGTAACCAGTCACAGACATAAAAAATCAGACCCCAGGGTTCATGCAAAAAAACCGGCGACCCCAGCTGTACGGGGCACTGGCGCGTGGCAAATCAGCTTACCATGCCGCCCTTTGAGTGGCGCAGCGCCAGCGACCTAAAATCAACCTGCGTGCAAGCATCTGCACGCCCTGTCTGTCTGGTTTGCCCGGACTCACAAATCGACCATTTCCGGGGATATTTTTGACCAAACTGCCAACTTCATTTTTGAACACCACTGCTTCAGCACTCAGCCTGCCTGTGCGAGCCGGTGCTTTGGCCTGCATGTTCTTGATGACACTGGCCAGCCCGCTCAGCTCGGCACAAACCCCTGCGGCACCCGCACTCAACTCCGCGCCAGGCGAGCTCACCAAGCCTGCCCCAAGCGCCAAAAAAACTGTCAAAAAGTCTGCTCACAAGGCCCGTAACGCCCAAGCGCAGAAACCTGCACGCAAAGCGACTCGCATCTCGCAAGCCAGTGGACCGGCCTACGCCAGCCGACCTGAAGCCATGCTGTTTGCCGACACCACGGCAGCGCAGCGCAATCTATCCCCAGCTTGGGTGCGGCGCGTCATCGGACAAGCCCGCTTCAGCCCGGCCGTGGTCAAGCTGATGCAGCCGCCCACGCAGCCCTTTGTGAAAAACTGGGCGGTCTACCGCAGCCGCTTCATTGACGACGCACGCATTGCCGCCGGCCTGAAGTTCTGGCAAAGCCATGCTGCTCCGCTGGCACGGGCCGAAAAAGAATACGGCGTGCCGCAGGAGATCATCGTCGGCATCATCGGCGTGGAAACCATTTACGGCCAAAACACCGGCAGCTTTCGCGTGATGGACGCTCTGACCACACTGGCCTTTGACTTTCCGGCCAGCCACCCGCGCGCTGTCGAGCGCAGTGAATTTTTCAAACGCGAGCTTGAACAGTTTTTGAGCCACCAAAACCGCCTGGGCGCTGACCCGATGCTGGCGCTGGGCAGTTACGCCGGCGCCATGGGCTTGCCGCAATTCATGCCCTCCAGCTGGGTGCGCTTTGCTGTGGACTTTGACGGTGACGACAAGATAGACCTGTGGAACAGCCCGGCCGACGCCATCGGCTCGGTGGCCAGCTACTTCAAGGCCTTCAACTGGCAAACCGGCATGCCTACGCACTACCCGGTGAGCTTTGACAAAGAGCGACTGGACATGGACACGCTGATGGCCCCGGACATCCTGCCGACCTTCAGCGTGGCCAGCTTCACCGCCAAGGGCGCAGTGCTCGAAGGCGCAGCCCTGGAGCACAAAGGACCGCTGGCCCTGATCGAGCTGCTCAACGGCCCCAACGCACCCAGCTTCGTCGCCGGGACTGATAACTTTTACGTCATCACCCGCTACAACTGGAGCAGCTACTACGCCATGGCGGTGATTGAACTGGGGCAGGCGGTGGCGCGGGAAATGAAAAACCGACCCTGAGTTGGCGCTGCCCATGAACCCGCTGAATCCGAAAAAACTGCTGCTGACCAAATGGACCGCCGTCAAACCCATCGCCAAACAAAAGCACTTCCTGGTCAGCCGGGTGATCGAACCTGACTTGCCCACCGATCCGGTTGTATTAGTGGAAATCGAAGCTGTGTTTTCCAAGGCCACGCAAGTCATCGCCTGGCGCGAGTTGCAAGACGACAGCGTTTGGCGGCAAGGTTGGGTTTGATGCGTGCGTGGACAAAAAACCATCGTGCTAAACAAGGCTTGTGATAGAAAACTCACATGTTGAAAAAATGGTTGAGTGATGCGTCCCTGTCCACGGTCGTTGCCGGCTTTGTGGCTGTTCTGGTGGGGTTTACCAGCTCGGCGGCCATTGTTTTTTCAGCCGCACAGGCCTTGGGTGCCAACGAAGCACAAACGGCATCCTGGATGTGGGCGCTGGGTTTGGGCATGGGGGGCACGAGCTTGGTGTTGAGCCTTTGGTACCGGCAACCGGTGTTGACGGCCTGGTCAACGCCCGGTGCGGCGGTGTTGGCCGTAACGCAGGGTGTGACGCTGCCCGAGGCGACGGGGGCCTTTATCGTGAGTGCTTTGCTCATCATGGGGGTGGGTTACAGCGGTCTGTTTGAGCGGTGGATGGCACGCATTCCCTTGGCTTTGGCCAGTGCCCTGCTGGCGGGGGTTTTGGCCCGTTTTGCTTTGGATGCTGTGGGGGCGGTCGGTCAAGCGCCGGTTTTGGTTCTCTGCATGGCGGGTTCGTATCTTTTGGGTCGCCGGTTTTTCCCCCGTTGGGCCGTGCCTTGTGTGCTGGCAGTCGGCATGGCGGTAGCGGCCCTGCAGGGGCAATTGAATGCGGCCCAGATTGCCTGGACTTGGGCCACACCGGTGTGGGTTTCGCCCGAGTGGCGTTGGGGTGCCATGGTCAGTGTGGCCTTGCCACTTTTCATCGTGACCATGGCATCGCAAAATTTGCCCGGTGTGGCAGCTCAGCGTAGCGCGGGTTACAACACGCCGATTTCGCCCGTGATCGGAGCCACCGGATGCGTGACTTTGCTATTGGCCCCTTTTGGCGGGTATGCACTAAATTTAGCCGCGATCACAGCGGCCATTTGCATGGGCCGTGAAGCCCATGCCGATCCCACACGGCGTTACACCGCCTCGGCGGCGGCCGGACTTTTTTACATTCTTTTGGGTTTGGCCGGCGCTTCCATTGTCAGTTTGCTGGCCGCCTTTCCCAAGGCGCTGGTGTTGGCCGTTGCCGGATTGGCCTTGGTCAGCACCATCGCGTCGAGTTTGTCCACGGCCATGAAAGACGAGGGCCACCGTGATGGGGCTTTGCTGACTTTTTTGGTGACCCTTTCGGGCCTGAGCATTGCGGGGGTGGGGGCTGCTTTTTGGGGTCTGCTGGTGGGCATCGTGGCGCTGTGGGCTTTGTCTGCGCGCAAAGCGTGAAGTGGGTTTGCCTACGCATCACCCCGTGACCCTGAGCCCCAGTCAAACCGACATGGACAGCCTCCTGGCCCCGGACATCCTGCCGACCTTCAGCGTGGCCAGCTTCACCGCCAAGGGCGCGGTGCTTGAAGGTGCAGCCCTGGAGCACAAGGGACCACTGGCACTGATCGAGCTGCTCAACGGCCCCAATGCGCCCAGCTTTGTCGCCGGTACGGATAACTTTTACGTCATCACCCGCTACAACTGGAGCAGCTACTACGCGATGGCGGTGATTGAACTGGGGCAGGCGGTGGCGCGGGCCATGGCGAAAGCACCCTGATCCAGCAGGTATTTCAATGTCAATGCTTGCCTTCGACTGAAGGCCACTCAATTTAAATTAGCTCAGTAGATGTCCAGTCTTCACAAAGATGGTGCAACCTTCTTTGCTATAGGGCTGATGCGCGCTCATGTGAGGGCTTCTGATCCATGAGCCTGCCGGGTAGCGCCCATGCTCATCTTCAAACACCCCATTGACCACAAAGATCTCTTCGCCGCCATAGTGCCTGTGTGGGTTGAAATAGGTTTGAGGCGCCCATCTCACTAAAGTCGATCCAATGCCCTGTCGCATGAGTGGCATGACGTTCAGACCGGGCACCATACCTGGATACCAAGTGTCAGTGGCAGTACTTACAACTTCGCGCTGTTGTTGGTCAGAACCAAGGTGGCGTAGCTTGACAAAAAGAATGCAGCCAGTTTTGCTACAGGGCGAGTGTGAAGAGCCCGGTGGATTCATGATGAATGTGCCAGCCGGATAGTCACCAGTCTCATCGCTGAATAAGCCATCCAATACGAAAATCTCTTCACCCAGCTCATGGGTGTGGGTTGGGAAATGAGCTCCGGCCTGGTATCGAACAATAGAAGTTGCTTTGGCTATCTCGTCGCCAGTGCGGTCAAGCATACGCCTGTCAACACCTGATACAGGGCTGGGAATCCAAGGTAAATCATGGTGATTAATCACGATCCTCTTGCTGTAATCAGCGTTGATATCCATTGAAATCATTTCAAAAATTTGAAAAACATAGTCAAGCATAGCAAGGTCGTATCATGGCCATGGAGCATGATCCCATCTCACCCAAGTCCTGCAGCAGACGCGAACCTGACGCAGATTTTTGCGTCACCCGCCACCCAATGGCGGGCGCATGGCGACATGCACTAATCGGTCAACATTTGTGAGATCAACTGCGATACAAGGCCATGAACCCGCTGAATCCCAAAAAATTGCTATTGACCAAGTGGACTGCCGTCAAACCCCTGGCCAAACAAAAGCACTTTTTGGTCAGCCGGGTGATTCAACCCGAATTGCCCACCGACCCGGTTGTGTCTGTGGAAATTGAGGCTGTTTTTTCCAAGGCCACGCAAGTCATCGCCTGGCGAGACCTGCAAGACGACAGCGCTTGGCGGCTGGGGTGGGTGTGAGTGCGCTGACTTATAGCATCACGTAAATGTCTTGCAATACAACTACCAGAAGCTTAGATGAATTAATCTATGGAGCGCGAAAATGCATATTGTAAAAAATATATTGGTATTAATTATATTGACAGTTTTGCCCTTTACCACATTAGCCACTGAGATGTCATATGGTTGGCTTGTGACAAATGGATTTAGAAATAATGCCAACATTGCTTTAGTGAATCCTTCTGGAGACTCAAAACCCTTACCTTCCAAATCAGTACCTATAACAGATGAAGTTAAGCAACTTTTAGATGATCTATTTAATAAGAACAATACAAAAGCAATGATTGTCGCTCGCGATTCAGAAATAATTTATGAGAGATATAGTTTTGGTGTGGGCAAAAGAAATACACCATTAGGTTACTCCATGTCCAAAAGTTTGACTGCTCTGACTGTTGGACGTGCAATTTGTGATGGGCATATTTCCAATATTGATGATCCCATAAAAAAATATGTCCCTATTTTGTCAGCAACTTCATGGGGTGAAGCCAGCATCAAAGATGTTTTACGAATGTCGAGTGGTGCCTATAGAACTGATCTTAGGTTAAATGGGCATAAATCCCGTGAGCTTGAACTAAGTATTGGTCCTGCTCTTGCTGAAGGAAGAATGACAGCAGACTTTATCG
>JBIKHX010000072.1:0-8227 GCA_044361945.1 Polaromonas sp.
CGCAAACTGTGTCCAGCGTGGCGGACAGCGGCAGCGCGCCTGCAGTGGGCACCAGCCGTGCGGTGCTTTTGAAGCCCACCAGACCGCACAGAGCCGCAGGTATGCGAATAGAGCCGCCGGTGTCTGAGCCCAGGCCCACAAAGGCTGCGCCGGTGGCCACCGAAACGGCTGCGCCTGACGATGAGCCGCCGGTGATGCGCGCGACTTGGCGGTCGGCAGGGTTGGCCGGCGTGCCGTAGTGCGGGTTGATGCCGACACCGGAAAAAGCAAATTCCGACATATTGGTGCGCCCGGCAATCAGGCCGCCGGCATGGCGCAGCCGAGCCACGGCCGGGCAGTCGGCCGCTGCCGGTGCAGCGCCAGTCATTGCAGTGGAGCCGGCCAGGGTGGCTTGGCCTTGAATGTCAAAGAGGTCTTTCACCGACACCGGTAAGCCGGCCAGCGCAGCGCTTGCGCCAGATTGGCCCTTAGCCCCGACACCGCTGGCGCTGCGGGCCGCTGCTGCCAGCAAATCGGCAGGGTGCTGGGTGTAGGCATGGGCGCAGGCAGTCTCGAGGCTGAGTTCGCGGGCCCGCAACAGGGCGTCCTGGAGGCTGTCTTTGCCGGCGGCAATGGCCTGGGCCTCGGCGTGAAGGTCTGCAATCATGGGTTTCGCGCCTGGATGGGGTGATATACTCAGAGGGTTTTGTAGATGCCTGCGAGGGCTTTGCAAGATAAATCGCAAGTCAGCCACTCAAGGTGTCGCACCGGAAATATCTCCAGTCGATAAGCGCTGATTTTAGACACAACCTTTGGAGTTTTTATATGTCCGTCAGCATGCGTGAAATGCTTGAAGCCGGTGTCCACTTCGGTCACCAAACCCGCTTCTGGAACCCCAAGATGGCTCAGTACATCTTCGGCCACCGTAACCGTATCCACATCATCAACCTGGAAAAATCGCTGCCGATGTTCCAGGACGCGGCCAAGTTCGCGCGCCAGCTTGCCGCCAACCGCGGCACCATTTTGATGGTTGGCACCAAGCGCCAGGCCCGCGAAATAGTCGCCTCTGAAGCCCAGCGCGCCGGCGTGCCTTTTGTTGACCAGCGTTGGCTAGGCGGCATGCTGACCAACTTCAAGACAGTCAAGACCTCTATCAAGCGCCTGAAGGAAATGAAGGCCCAGCAAGAAGCCGGCCTCGACACCATCAGCAAAAAAGAGCAGCTCACCTTCAAACGTGAAATTGAAAAACTCGAAAAAGACATAGGCGGCATTCAGGACATGGCTGCGCTGCCGGACGCTATCTTTGTGATCGACGTGGGTTTTCACAAGATTGCTGTGGCAGAAGCGCAAAAGCTGGGCATTCCCCTGATCGGCGTGGTGGACTCTAACCACTCGCCCATCGGTATCGACTACGTGATCCCCGGCAACGACGACTCTTCCAAAGCTGTCGCCCTCTATGCCCGTGGTATTGCTGACGCGATCATCGAAGGCCGCGCCAGCGCGGGCAATGAGATTGTTCGTGCAGTGGCTGCCGAAGGTGCTGACGAATTCGTCGAAGTGCCTGCTGCTGCCTGATTTTTGCGGCCTTGTGCCAATCGAAAAAGGGGCTCGGGTAGCCCCTTTTTCACAAGTCAATTCCGGCAGCCCGCTGTGGGTCTGCCCTGTAGATCAAGTCAATCGACACTCAAGGAGAAACAACAATGGCAATTACTGCAAGCATGGTCGCTGAACTGCGCGCCAAGACCGACGCCCCCATGATGGAGTGCAAAAAAGCACTGACAGAGGCCGACGGCAACATGGAAAAAGCCGAAGAGATTCTGCGCGTCAAACTGGGTAATAAGGCCGGCAAAGCCGCTTCCCGCGTGACGGCCGAAGGCGTGGTCGCCTCCCACATGGAAGGCAGCATTGGCGCTTTGGTCGAAGTCAACTGCGAAACCGACTTTGTTACCAAAAACGACAGCTTTTTGGGTCTGGTCAATGCGGTAGCGCAAGGCATTGTTAAACACAACCCGGCTGACGTGGCGGCCATCGGTGCGATGCCTTTTTCCATGGACGGCTTCGGCCCGACCATCGAAGATGTTCGCAAGGGTCTGATCGGCAAAATCGGCGAGAACATGAGCGTTCGCCGCTTCAAACGTTTTGATGCTGGCAACCAACTGGCCACTTATTTGCACGGCACGCGCATTGGTGTGGTGGTTGAATTCGCCGGCGACGAAACCGCCGCCAAAGACGTTGCCATGCACGTTGCGGCCATGAAGCCTGTGGCTTTGTCCAGCGCCGATGTGCCTGCCGAACTGGTTGCCAAGGAGCGATCTGTGGCTGCTGCCAAAGCCGCCGAAGACGCTGCTGTGGCGCAAGCTGCAGGCAAGCCTGTGCAGTCGGCCGAGATCGTTACCAAGCGCGTTGAAGGCGGTGTGCAGAAGTACCTCAAAGAGGTCAGCCTGTTCAATCAGACTTTCGTCAAGAATGACAAGCAGACGGTCGAGCAGATGCTCAAAGAAAAAGCCACCACGGTGAAGTCCTTTACTTTGTACGTGGTGGGTGAGGGCATCGAAAAGAAAGTAGACGACTTTGCTGCCGAAGTGGCGGCACAGATCGCAGCGGCCAAGGCGGGCTGAGCTGTCGGGGCTTAGGCCCCGTTAAAATTCTCTACAATTTCCACATACAGGACTCACATGCCAGCCTACAAGCGGATCTTGCTCAAACTCTCCGGCGAAGCCCTGATGGGCGACGATGCATTTGGCATCAACCGCGCCACCATTGTGCGGATGGTCGAAGAGATTGCAGAGGTGACCCGTTTGGGCGTGGAGGTGGCTGTTGTGATTGGCGGGGGCAATATCTTTCGCGGCGTGGCGGGCGGCTCGGTAGGCATGGACCGGGCTACAGCCGACTACATGGGCATGCTGGCCACGGTCATGAACGCCTTGGCCCTCGGAGACACCATGGACAAGGCGGGCCTCACGCCCAGGGTGATGTCTGCTATCGGCATTGAGCGCATTGTCGAGCCCTACGTCAGGCCCAAGGCGCTGCAGTACCTGGAAGAGGGCAAAGTGGTGATTTTTGCTGCCGGTACGGGCAACCCATTTTTCACCACCGACACGGCTGCTGCTTTGCGGGGCGCTGAAATCGGGGCGGAAATTGTGCTTAAAGCCACCAAGGTGGACGGGGTTTACAGTGCTGATCCGCGCAAAGACCCTGCTGCAACCCGCTACACCAGTATCACTTTTGACGAAGTCATCAGCCGCAACCTTGAAGTCATGGATGCCACTGCGTTTGCGCTGTGCCGTGACCAGAAGCTGCCGGTCAAAGTTTTCAGCATTTTCAAACTCGGCGCTCTCAAGCGCGTGGTGCTCGGTGAGAACGAAGGCACACTGGTCCATATTTGAGCTGTTTGAGCGGCGTGCCAGCACCGCCTGCCGGTTTTTTTATTTTTCTTTGTATTTGGAGTCTCCACCATGAGCATCGCTGACACCAAACAAAATGCTGAAGCAAAGATGCAGCAGTCGCTGGAGTCTTTCAAGCACGCGCTGACCAAAATCCGCACCGGCCGGGCTAATCCCGGCTTGCTTGACACTGTGCTGGTCGATTACTACGGCTCGATGGTGCCCATCAGCCAGGTGGCCAATGTGTCGCTGCTTGACGCCCGCACCATCAGTGTGGCCCCCTGGGAAAAAGGCATGGGTGCCAAGATCGAAAAAGCCATTCGCGACTCGGACCTGGGTTTGAACCCGGCCTCGCAGGGCGATCTGATTCGCGTGCCCATGCCGGCCATGACCGAAGAGCGGCGCAAGGAGCTGACCAAAGTCGTCAAAGGTGAGGGCGAGCACGCCAAGGTGGCCATACGCAATCTTCGCCGTGACGCCAACGACGGCGTTAAAAAGCTGGTCAAAGACAAGCTGGTCTCCGAGGATGACGAGCGCCGCGCTCAGGAGGACATCCAGAAGTTCACAGACCGTTTCATTGCCGAGGTCGACAAACTGGTCGCTGGCAAGGAACAAGACATCATGGCGGTTTGAGGCGCTACTGCCGGCCTGATGCCCATGGCCTCTAACGTCTTACACAACATGCCGCAGCACGTGGCCATCGTCATGGATGGCAATGGGCGCTGGGCCGCAAAGCGGTTTTTGCCGCGCCTGGCCGGCCATCAGCAAGGCGTGTTGGCGCTGCGCCGCTGTGTTAAAGCCTGTGTTGAGCGCAGCATTGGCGTGCTGACTGTTTTTGCGTTTTCATCTGAAAACTGGAACCGCCCAGTTGAAGAGGTATCGAGCCTGATGGAGCTGCTGGTTCATGCGGTGGTCAACGAAGTGCCGGATCTTCAAAAAAACGGAGTCCGCTTGTATTTTGTCGGTGACCGCCAACGCCTGTCGGCCAAAGTGCAGGCTGCGCTGAGCAGCGCAGAACTCGCCACGGCTACGCAGACGCGCATGGTGCTCAATGTCTGTTTTAACTATGGCGGACGCTGGGACATGGTCCAGGCCGCTCAAAAGGTAGCTGCCAGCGGCCAGCCCATCACCGAACTGGCCATCGACCGTGCATTGGCGCTGGCGCATGTGCCAGACCCGGATCTGTTGATTCGAACCGGTGGCGAGTTACGAATCAGTAATTTTTTGCTCTGGCAAGCTGCCTATACCGAGCTGCATTTCACCGACAAACTTTGGCCTGAGTTTGACGAGACCTCGCTGGACGAGGCTCTTAACGCGTACCGCAGCCGCGAGCGGCGATTTGGACAATCTTCCGCCCAGATACAGGCTGCGGCAGAACTTACCCCAGCGGATCAATCTGTGAAAGCCGCTTGATGCTTAAACAGCGCGTGATCACGGCCGTGCTGCTGCTGGCTGTTTTGTTGCCGGCGCTGTTCAACGCATCTCCTTTGCCTTTTTGCGCGCTGGCTTTGTTGTTGATTTCTGCCGGCGGGTGGGAATGGGGCCGGCTCAACGGCTGTGGCCCCGGCCTGTCCCGGTTGATTGGCGTGCTTTGTCTTGTCGCTGGCCTGTTGGCTTGGCAATTCGGTGTTTTAAATCTGGCGCTGCCCTGGCTTTGGAGTGGTGTTGGCGCTGCCTGGGTGCTCGGTGGCGCTTGGCTGCTGCAGCGCAGTGTTGCGGGCTGGCCGCTGGTTCCCCGCGCACTGCGTTTGCTCATTGGCGCCATGGCGCTTTGGCTGGCTTGGCTGGCCCTGGCGCAGGCCAGAGTCATCGGCGTGAATTTTTTGCTATCGGTCATGGTGCTGGTATGGGTTGCCGATATCGGCGCTTACTTTGCCGGCAAGGCACTCGGTACGCGTTTTATAAGGCGTAAGTTGGCCGCTTCCATCAGTCCCGGAAAAAGTTGGGAAGGGGTGCTGGGCGGCATGGCCGGCGCCCTGGTGCTGGCGCTGGCCTGGACCCTGCTAGACCGCAGTGTTGAAACTGGTGGCGCCAGCTTTTACACCTCTCTGGCAGAGCGGCACTCAATGCCCTTGATGCTGCTGGTGGTGGTCTTCATGGCGGCCATGAGCGTGGTGGGCGATCTGGTCGAATCGCTGGTCAAACGCAGCGCCGGCGCCAAAGACTCCAGCGCGCTGCTGCCCGGGCACGGCGGCGTGCTTGACCGCCTGGATGCGCTTATACCCACTTTGCCTCTGGCCATGATGCTGGCCAGTCTCTGAGATGACACAAAAAATCACCATCCTCGGTTCCACCGGCTCCGTTGGCGTCAACACCCTGGATGTGTTGTCCCTGCACCCGGATCGTTTTGAGGTCTTTGCGCTGAGCGCCGCTGTACAGGTTGACTTGATGTTGGCGCAGTGCCGGCGCTTCAAACCCGTTTTTGCCGTCATGGCCAGTGTGCCCCATGGTCAGTTACTGGCTGAGAAAATCCGTGACCACCAGCTGTCCACACAGGTCTTGTCGGGTCCGGCAGCGCTCGAGATGATCGCCTCGCATGAGTCTGTCGATGCGGTCATGGCGGCCATCGTGGGCGCCGCCGGCTTGCCACCTTGCATGGCTGCAGTCAAGGCCGGTAAGCGACTCTTGCTTGCTAACAAAGAGGCCCTGGTCGTGGGCGGTGATGTCTTTATGCAGGCCGTGCGCCAAGGGGGTGCACAGCTGCTGCCCATCGACAGCGAGCACTCGGCTATTTTTCAGTCTTTGCCTGAAGACCCAGGCACCTGGGCTGAGCGGGTTGAAAAAATCATACTCACTGCGTCGGGCGGGCCTTTTCGTGAGCGCGATCCCGACACATTGCAGCATGTCACGCCCGACCAGGCCTGCGCACACCCGAACTGGGTGATGGGGCGCAAGATTTCGGTGGACTCAGCCACCATGATGAACAAAGCCCTGGAAGTCATCGAAGCCAGATACCTGTTTGGCGTGTCGCCACAGCAGATCGAGGTGGTGATTCACCCGCAAAGCATCATTCATTCGATGGTGCAATACCGCGACACCTCCGTGGTGGCCCAACTTGGCACGCCAGACATGCGGGTGCCGATTGCCTACGGTCTGGCCTGGCCCGGGCGTATCGCTTCAGGTGCCAAGGCACTGGATTTTCGGGCTTTGGCGCAAATGACTTTCGACACGCCCGATCCGCGCCGCTTCCCCGGCCTGGCCCTGGCTTGGGAGGTGCTTGAGGGGCCTGCCGGGAGCACAGCGGTGCTCAATGCTGCCAACGAGGTGGCCGTGGCTGCTTTTCTGGCCGGGCAAATTCGCTTTGACCAGATTCACCGTATCAATCGGGACGCTCTGGACAGGGTGAAGCTGAGCGCCGTCAGCGGCATCGAAGATCTGCTGCTCTTCGACCAGCAGACCCGCGAGACAGCGCAACAACTTGTCAAGCGATTGGAAGCCTGAGCATGCTGACGCTGCTGGCTTTTGTTCTGGCCCTGGGCTTGTTGATCACTGTGCATGAGTACGGTCACTACCGCGTGGCCCGGGCTTGTGGTGTCAAGGTCTTGAAATTTTCGATTGGTTTTGGCAAGCCAATTTTCAGTTGGCGTTGGGCCGGACTACCGACAGAATTTTCGATCGGAATACTGCCCTTGGGGGGCTATGTGTCCATGCTCGACGAGCGCGAAGGCCCGGTCGATCCCGCCGAGGCGCACCAGGCTTTCAATCGCCAGCCCTTGCGTGCGCGTGCGGCGGTTGTGGCGGCCGGACCGCTGGCCAATTTGCTGCTGGCCGTTTTACTTTATGCGCTGCTGAACTGGGTGGGGCAACAGGAGCCCCGGGCTGTGCTGGCCAGCCCCTTGGCCGATTCGGTGGCAGCGCAGGCAGGTCTCAAGGGTGGTGAATGGGTCACGCAAGCAGGCTTCAGCCCGCAAGACATGCAGGACGTGCGATCTATTGAAGACTTGCGCTGGCAGCTCACCGATGGTGCCCTGCAAGGGCGCGATCTGATGCTGCGCGTGGTGACCGGGCAGGGCGGCCGCCAGTCTGCGCCGCAGAGCCCAAGGGCTGAAAATCCGGGTTTCAACCGTGAATATGTGCTGGCGCTGAGCGCCCTGAATGCCACCGAGATCGATGCTGATCTTTTTCGCCGCATTGGCTTGCTGGGGCCCTGGACTTCCCCCACCATTGGTGAAGTGCGAAGCGGTGGTGCTGCATCTAAAGCGGGCCTTCTTGCGGGCGATGTGGTGCTGCGTATCGGCGAGCGGCCGGTGCTGGACGGACAGCAGCTGCGCGATTTGATCCGGGCCGCCGGTCCATCGCCGGTGGCCGGTGGCCTGGCCCCAAGCCAGATCTGGCAGGTCGAGCGATCCGGGCAGATCATCTCGTTACCGGTGCAGCCGCAGGTGGAGGCTGAGGGGGCTGCCCTGGTGGGCAAGATTGGCGCTTTTGTAGGCGCAGCCCCTGACATGGTGACGGTTAGCTACGGGTTTTGGGATGGTCTGGCCGGGGGCGTAGAAAAAACCTGGGACGTTTCGGTGCTGAGCTTGAAAATGATGTTTCGCATGCTGACGGGTCAGGCGTCCCTGAAAAATCTCAGTGGTCCGCTGACCATCGCCGAATACGCCGGCAAGTCAGCCAGCCAGAGCTGGAGCGCTTATCTGCTGTTTCTGGCCCTGATCAGCGTCAGTTTGGGGGTGCTCAACTTGCTGCCGGTACCGGTTTTGGACGGCGGGCACCTGATGTATTATCTTTATGAGGCTATAACAGGCCGCAGTGTCTCTGATGTCTGGATGGAGCGACTCCATCGCGGCGGTATGGCTTTTTTGCTGCTTTTGATGATGGTCGCTCTTTTTAACGATCTGGTTCGTCTTGGCGCATAGGTTTAA
>JBIKHX010000073.1:0-8196 GCA_044361945.1 Polaromonas sp.
GCCAGAGCGCCTGAAAAATTACAAAGAATTTGTCATTGGTCTTGACGACAAACAAGCCACGCAGCAAGCGGCGCGCTGCATGGACTGCGGCACGCCTTTTTGTAACAGCGGCTGCCCTGTCAACAACATCATTCCTGACTTCAATGACATGGTGTTTCGCAAGGACTGGGAAAATGCCATCCAGACGCTGCACAGCACCAACAACTTTCCTGAGTTCACCGGCCGTATTTGTCCGGCGCCTTGTGAGTCAGCTTGTACCTTGAACGTCAACGACGACGCGGTCGGCATCAAATCAATTGAGCACGCCATCATTGACCGCGCCTGGGCCGAGGGCTGGGTCACGCCGCAGCTGCCGGCGCACAAGACCGGTAAAAAAGTGGCGGTGGTCGGCTCCGGCCCGGCTGGCATGGCGGCAGCGCAGCAGCTTGCGCGCGTCGGTCACGATGTCACGTTGTTCGAGAAGAACGACCGCGTCGGCGGCCTGCTGCGGTACGGCATTCCTGACTTCAAGATGGAAAAAATCCACATTGATCGACGTGTCGAGCAGATGAAGGCCGAGGGCGTGAGCTTTCGCTGCGGCGTGATGGTCGGCGAGTTGCCGAAAGACAGCAAGGTCACCAACTGGGCCAAGGAAACCATCACGCCGGCGCAGCTGCAAAAAGACTTTGACGCGGTGGTGCTGACCGGTGGCGCCGAGCAGTCCCGTGACCTGCCCGTACCAGGTCGTGAACTGGCCGGCATTCATTTCGCGATGGAGTTTTTACCTCAGCAAAACAAAGTCAACGCCGGCGACAAGTTCAAGGATCAGTTGCGCGCTGAGGGCAAGCACGTCATCGTCATCGGCGGCGGTGACACCGGCAGCGACTGCGTGGGCACCAGCAACCGCCACGGTGCGGCCAGCGTGACCCAGTTCGAGCTGATGCCCGAGCCCCCGGTCGAAGAGAACCGTCCCATGACCTGGCCTTACTGGCCGGTCAAGCTGCGCACCTCTTCTTCGCATGAAGAAGGTTGCGAGCGCGAGTTTGCCATTTCGACCAAAGCTTTCATCGGCGACAAAGGCAAGGTAACGGGTCTGAAAACCGTTCGCGTCGAATGGAAAGACGGCAAGATGCAGGAAGTTGCCGGCTCCGAGCAACTGCTCAAGGCTGATCTTGTGCTGCTGGCCATGGGTTTTGTGGCGCCGGTCAGCACCGTGCTCAAGGCTTTCGGTGTGGACGCTGACAATCGCGGCAACGCCAAGGCCAGTACCGACTTCACGGGCGGCTACGCCACCAACGTGCCCAAGGTATTTGCCGCCGGCGACATCCGCCGCGGCCAGAGCCTGGTGGTCTGGGCGATTCGTGAAGGTCGACAGGCCGCGCGCGCGGTCGATGAGTTCCTGATGGGCACCAGCGACCTGCCCCGGTAATCGCAAGCCGGATGGGTATTAAAGCCTTATCATTAAGGCTTAACCCTGACCCAAGCCGGCTTCTTGCCGGCTTTCACTTTGAATGGCTGATCTGACGTCCTCACTCGTTGAATTCAAACAAGTGACCTTCGCCTACCCGGGCGCCAGGGGGGACAGGGTCATTCTCAAAGACCTCAGCCTGAGCGTGCCTCGTGGCAAGGTCACGGCCCTGATGGGCGCCTCCGGCGGCGGCAAGACCACGGTGCTTCGCTTGATCGGCGGTCAGCAAAAAGCCAGCACCGGCAATGTTCTATTTGATGGCCAGGATGTCGGCGCCATGGCTCAAACGGCGCTGTATGCAGCGCGCCGGCGCATGGGCATGCTGTTTCAGTTCGGTGCCTTGTTCACCGACCTCAGTGTGTTTGACAACGTCGCCTTTCCCCTGCGGGAGCACACCGACCTGAGCCCTGAGCTGATTCGCGACATCGTGCTGATGAAGCTGGACGCCGTGGGCCTGCGTGGCGCGCGCGAGCTGATGCCTTCAGAGATTTCCGGCGGTATGGCCAGGCGCGTAGCGCTGGCGCGGGCCATCGTTCTGGACCCTGAGTTGATCATGTACGACGAGCCCTTTGCCGGGCTGGACCCGATCTCTTTGGGCACCGCCGCGCAGCTGATCCGCCAGCTCAACGACACGCTGGGCATCACCAGCATCGTGGTCTCGCATGACCTGGAAGAAACCTTTCGTATCGCCGACCAGGTCATCATCCTGGCCAAGGGCGGCATTGCCGCGCAGGGTACGCCGCAAGAGGTCATGAACTCCACCGACCCGCTGGTTCACCAGTTCGTCAACGCGCTGAGTCAAGGGCCTGTGGAGTTTCATTACCCCGGGCCGCCTGCAGAGGCTGATTTTGGCTTGCCGGGACTGAACGCTGAGCGCAAGCCGCCCTTTAAAAAAGGCGGGTCAACATGAAGCCCGGTGATGGTTTTTCATGGCTGGCGGACCTGGGTCTGAGTGTGCGTACCAAATTGGCCGAGCTCGGGTTTGCTGCGCGCCTGTTTGTCAAACTGTTTGCGCTGACGCCCTCAACCCTGCTGCGGTTTGGGCTGGTGCGGGATCAGATTTTTTTCCTGGGTAATTATTCGCTGGCCATCATTGCCGTGTCGGGCCTGTTTGTCGGTTTTGTGCTGGGTTTGCAGGGCTACTACACATTGCAGCGCTACGGCTCTTCGGAAGCGCTGGGTCTGCTGGTGGCGCTGAGTCTGGTGCGCGAGCTCGGGCCGGTCATTACTGCCTTGCTGTTTGCCGGTCGCGCCGGCACTGCGCTGACTGCGGAGATTGGCTTGATGAAAGCAGGTGAGCAGCTCTCGGCCATGGAGATGATGGCGGTCGACCCGATCCGCCGTATTCTGGCGCCAAGGCTGTGGGGCGGCGTGATCGCCATGCCTTTGCTGGCAGCTGTGTTCAGTGCCGTGGGTATTGCCGGCGGCTGGATGGTGGGTGTGTTGATGATTGGTATTGACGCCGGCTCTTTTTGGAGTCAGATGCAGGGCGGCGTCGATGTGTGGCGGGATGTCGGCAATGGGGTCATTAAAAGCCTGGTGTTTGGTGTGACTGTCACGTTTGTGGCGCTTTACCAGGGTTTTGAGGCCCAGCCTACGCCCGAAGGGGTGTCGCTGGCCACCACCCGAACGGTGGTGGTGGCTTCACTCGCCGTGCTCGGGCTCGATTTTTTGTTGACTGCATGGATGTTCAGCATTTGAAAACTTTAATTTTTTCATTTCAAGCAAGCCGCCTTTGCGCCGGGCTAGCCTCATGCGAGAATTTGTCCAGAATTTTTGAAAAAGGGGTCGGCGGCTTGCATGAAGCTTTGACTGAAGTTAAAGCCCCCGGATCAACCCCCTTCATGTTTATGAAAGTCAAGGATGCCACGTTCTAGAAACGATGTATGGGTCGGCCTTTTTGTGTTGATCGGTGCGCTTGCTTTGCTGTTTCTGGCACTGAAGTCGGCAAATTTGCTGAGCCTGCAACTGGTGGACACGTCCTACCCGGTATCCGCTAAGTTTGACAATATCGGTGGCCTCAAGCCCCGCGCGGCTGTGAAAAGTGCCGGCGTGGTGGTCGGACGCGTTGAGAGCATTAACTTTGACGACAAGAGCTACCAGGCACGCGTGAACCTGGCCATGGAGGGCCGCTACATTTTCCCCAAAGACAGCTCGCTGAAAATTCTCACCAGTGGTTTGCTGGGCGAACAGTACATCGGCATTGAGCCCGGCGCCTTGGATAAAACCCTTGCAGCCGGCGACACGATCACCCAGACACAATCGGCTTTGGTGCTGGAAACCTTGATCAGCCAGTTCCTATTTAGCAAGGCCGCTGACACAGCTTCCTCCAGCCCGCCGCCGGCTGCAGGGGCTGCCAAATGACACTTTGCCGCAAAGCCTCTGCTACCGCTTTGTTTCGATGGAGCCTGGCCGGGCTGGTGTTGCTCGTCTTGCAAGGCTGCGCGAGTGCGCCTAATGCCAACCCACGCGATCCCTGGGAGTCATTTAACCGGCAAGTCCATGGCCTCAACGAAAGCCTTGACGAGGCCGTTGTCAAGCCCGTGGCCATCGCCTACCAGGACGTCACGCCGGCTTTGCTGCGCACCGGGGTGAGTAACTTTTTTGGCAACCTTTCGGACATCTGGTCGCTTGTCAACAATGTGCTTCAACTCAAGCCAAAGGAGTCGGTTGAAACGCTTGTCAGGGTTGGCGTGAACACCACCATCGGTTTGGCGGGTGTCCTTGATGTCGCCACAGAATTGAAGTTGGAAAAACACAGCGAAGACTTCGGCCAGACCCTGGGCCGCTGGGGTGTGCCGACCGGACCTTATCTGGTGCTGCCGCTGCTGGGGCCATCGACATTGCGCGACACAGCTGCTTTGCCTGTGAATTGGCAGGGAAATTTGATTGGCAGGTTGGATGACTCGACTTTGCGTCACAGTTTGACCGCCTTGCGTGTGGTGGACTTGCGTGCCGGTTTGCTGCTGACCGGCCGCATGATTGACAGTGCCTCACTGGACAAATACAGCTTCACGCGTGACGCTTACCTGCAGCGCCGTCGTTCATTGATCAGGGGATCTATTGGCGAGCCAAACAGCCCCCAGGAAGAGCGCTACGATCTGCCTGAGCCTGACAATAAAACTGCGCCTGGTGGTTCAGCGCCGCCGCGACCTTGAATTTAGCCGTGCCGACCGACCGAAAGATTGACATGCTGTTAAACCGCCGAAACTGGATCCGGCTTGTGGCCACTGCCTTTGGCGCGTCATTGAATTTGACGCTGCCCTTGGCACGCGCTGCAGAAGAAGCGCCCGACGAAATGATCCGCCGCATGTCCATGGATGTGCTCAGCACCATCAAGGCCGACAAGGATGTGCAAAGCGGCGATGTGCGCAAGATCATCAACTTTGTTGACACCACGATCATGCCCAAGGTCAATTTTTTACGCATGACCGCTTCCGCTGTTGGCCGCAGCTGGCGCCAGGCCACGCCAGAGCAGCAAAAAAGACTGCAGGAAGAGTTCAAGAATCTTTTGGTGCGCACTTACGCGGGCGCCTTGAGCCAAGTCCAAGACCAGACCATCAACGTCAAGCCCCTGCGTTCCCAAGCCGGCGACACCGAAGTGATTGTCCGCACTGAAATTCTGGGTCGTGGCGAACCCATCCAACTGGACTACCGTATGGAAAAAACGGCTGGCGGCTGGAAAATTTACGATCTCAACGTGCTAGGCGTTTGGCTGGTCGAGACCTACCGCACACAGTTCGCGCAAGAAATTTCTGCACGTGGCATCGATGGACTGATCGCCACGCTGTCGCTGCGCAACAAAAACGGCGCCTTGGCCAGCGCCGGGCCCAAGAAAAACTAAAGCCTGCTGCCTTGCTGAAACTACCCGCTGTCCTGACCCATGACCAGGCTACGGCCTTGGTCAAAACCTTTCACATGGTTTTACTGGCCGAACCCGCTAACCGCGAACCCGTGGTCGCTGATGCGGGCAGTTTGAGCCGCTTTGACTCTTCCGCCCTGGCTGTGTTGCTGGCCTGCAGGCGCCAGGCCCAGGCGCTGGGCCGCGCTTTTTATGTCAGCGGTCTGCCGCCCCGCTTGCGTCAGTTGGCTGGCCTTTACGGCATTGCTGAGCTGATTCCAGACGCCCCTTGAGTGGCCTGGCGGTGGTGCTGGCGCCTAGCCCCTAAAATAGGTGGCTCATGCCCGCCATCTCATTTCAATCCGTCTCCAAAACATATCAGTCTTCGCGGGGTGCAGCTGGCGCGGCTGTGAAAGCGCTGGACCATGTCAGCTTTGACATTGAGCAAGGTGAATTTTTTGGCTTACTGGGCCCCAACGGGGCTGGCAAAACCAGCTTGATCAGTATCCTGGCCGGCCTGTCGCGCGCCTCCGGTGGACGTGTGCTGGTGCACGGCAGCGACGTGGTCGCCGACTACGCATTGACCCGGCGGCAGCTCGGGGTGGTGCCGCAAGAGCTGGTGTTCGACCCGTTTTTCACCGTGCGAGAGGCCTTGCGCATCCAGTCCGGTTACTTCGGCATCAAAGGCAACGACGACTGGATTGACGAGCTGCTGGCCAGCCTGGGCCTGACCGACAAGGCGCAGGCCAATATGCGACAGCTCTCCGGCGGCATGAAGCGGCGTGTGCTGGTGGCGCAGGCTTTGGTGCACAAGCCGCCGGTGATTGTGCTGGACGAGCCTACCGCCGGCGTTGATGTGGAGCTGCGTCAGACGCTCTGGCAGTTCATTGCCAAACTCAACCGCCAGGGCAGTACGGTGCTGCTCACCACCCACTACCTGGAAGAAGCCGAGGCCTTGTGCAGCCGCATCGCCATGCTCAAGCAGGGCCGTATGGTGGCCCTGGCATCCACCTCTGATTTACTTCAAAGCGCCTCCTCCAACGTGCTGCGTTTCAAAGTTGACAGCGAACTGCCCCTGGCACTGGCAAGCCGGGCGCGCGTGACTGGACGCATCGTGCAATTTCCCGCACACAACGCCTTGGAAATTGAGCAGTATCTGGCGGCGGTACGCCAGGCCGGTTTGGTGGCGCAGGATGTGGAGATACGCAAGGCTGACCTGGAAGATGTTTTCCTGGAAGTCATGTCCGGCAAAGTGCCTGGTGCTGTGGTGCCCGTAGAGGTGCCGGAATGAAGGGCGGTTTAGAGATGACAGGCTGGCAGGCGCTTTTGTACAAAGAGGTTTTGCGCTTCTGGAAAGTCGGCTTTCAGACGGTGGGTGCACCCATCCTGACGGCGGTGCTTTACATGTTGATTTTTGGTCATGTTTTGCAAGATCAGGTCAAGGTTTATGGCAGCGTCAGCTACACGGCATTTTTGGTGCCGGGGCTGGTGATGATGAGCGTGTTGCAAAACGCGTTTGCCAACAGCTCATCCTCGCTGATCCAAAGCAAGATCATGGGCAACCTGGTTTTCTTGCTGCTCACACCGCTGTCGCATTGGCACTGGTTTGTGGCTTATGTGGGCTCCTCTGTGGTGCGCGGCCTGGCGGTGGGTGCCGGCGTGTTTGTGGTGACCGTGTTTTTTGGCCAGCCAGGCTTTGTGGCACCCGTATGGATTGTGGTGTTTGCCCTGCTGGCGGCGTCTTTGCTGGGTGCGCTCGGCTTGATTGCAGGCTTGTGGGCTGAAAAATTTGACCAGATGGCGGTGTTTCAGAACTTCATCATCATGCCGATGACTTTTTTGAGTGGCGTTTTTTACTCGATTCATTCGCTGCCGCCCGCCTGGCAGACAGTCAGCCACCTGAACCCGTTTTTCTACATGATCGACGGCTTTCGTTACGGATTTTTTGGCGTGAGTGATGTCTCCCCCTGGCTCAGCCTGAGCATCGTCGGCACGGCGCTGCTGGGCACTAGCGCGGTGGCACTGCACCTGCTGAAAATTGGCTACAAAATCCGCCATTGAGCTGGCTTTTTATCGACCACCCCTTCAAACCATGACAAGCGAAGAACTCCAAGCCATCATCAGCGCCGGTCTTGACTGCCAGCATATTGAGCTGTCCGGCGACGGCCAGCATTGGTACGCCACCATCGTGTCCAGCGCTTTCGAAGGCCAGCGGCTGATCCAGCGCCACCAGCGGGTTTACGCCACGCTGGGCGGGCGCTTGCAGACCAATGAAGTGCATGCCCTGTCGATGAAAACCTTCACGCCCGCCGAGTGGGCCAGCCAACAAGCTAAGACCGAGTAGCCCACGCCATGGACAAGTTACGCATCAAGGGCGGTCAGTCGCTCGCCGGCACCGTTGATATTTCGGGGGCCAAAAACGCCGCCTTGCCCGAGTTGTGTGCAGCGCTGCTCAGTAGCGAGCCGGTCACCCTGACCAATGTGCCGCGGTTGCAAGATGTGTCAACCATGCTCAAGTTGATTCGCAACATGGGCGTGAGCGCCGAGCAGGGCACTGCCGGCCAGAGCGACTCCGGTACCGTGCGCATCGATGCGGGCCGGCTGGACAAGCCTGAGGCACCCTATGAGTTGGTGAAAACCATGCGTGCTTCAGTGTTGGCACTGGGCCCGTTGCTGGCACGTTTTGGCCGAGCCACGGTGTCGCTGCCGGGCGGTTGCGCCATCGGTTCGCGCCCTGTGGACCAACACATCAAGGGTTTGCAGGCCATGGGTGCAGAGATTGTCGTCGAGCATGGCTACATGGTGGCCCGACTGGCACCAGGCCTGAAACGCCTGCAAGGATGCCACCTCACCACCGACATGGTGACTGTGACAGGCACCGAAAACTTCATGATGGCTGCCTCCTTGG